>DATLLQ010000032.1:0-2037 GCA_035537775.1 Vicinamibacterales bacterium
GGCTTTGGCCTTGATCCCACAGTGAAGCGCGGCCGAGCGAAAGCCTTTCGGCGCCGTGATGCCCCCTTCGGTGGGGGTGATCGTCAGATCCCGAACGGTGATTGCCTCAGGCATGTGTGGAGTGGGCAGGCACGCGCGACGACTGCATGCGAATGAGCGGCAACATCACCGCGTACTGCCCGCAGTGGCGGAACTGAGCGCACGTGCGGCAGTCGGCCTCGATCTTTTCCGGCACCCATGTGTGCGGCACGATCGAGAACCCCAGCTGGACGAAGTAACCCGGCGTGTGGGTGAACGCCGTCAATGATTCGAAGCCGGATGCGAGCGCACGCTTTTCAAGCTCCCGCACCAGACGTCGGCCAACCCCGCACGAGCGAACGCCACCTGCTACCACCAGGGAGCGCACCTCTGCTACGCGCCGGCTCAGAGGCGCCAGGTCCGCACAGCCAACCGCGCGTCCGTCCTCAACTGCAACGACGAAGCGAGCGATGCGGGCGGCAATCTCGTCGCGGCTCCTCGGGAGCAGCCGTCCTTCCATCATATGCTCGGACACGAGTCGATGGATGGCGTCGACGTCGGCGTCAGTCGCGGCACGCACGATCGACTCGACGTCGACTTCGTGCTCGACGACGCCGACCGAGCGGGATGATCGGGACTTCCTATTCTGAATCTCGATCACTGCTGTGCTCATGCGTGCACCTCGGCGGGGACTGCCGCCAGGACAGCATCGAGGATGTCGATCCCGGCATCGATCTCCGCTGCGGTAATCGTCAAGGGGGGAAGAAGCCGAACGACCTTCTCGTTCGTGCGATTCACGAGCAGACCGCGCTCGCGCGCCAGATCGACGACCGCCGTGGCATCGACGCCGAGCTCGACTCCACGCATCAGCCCTGCGCCCCGCACCTCGACGATGACCGGGTGCTTGAGAGCGAGCGATCGAAGACGCCGTTCCAGGTGATCGCCAACAGAGCGCACGTGATCGAGCAGGCCGTGCTCCATCAGTTCTTCGAGGAAGAACGACGCCGCGCGAGTCGCGAGCAGGTTGCCACCGTAGGTGGTGCCGTGGTCGCCGGTCGAGATCGTCTGCGCAACTTTCTCCGAGACCAGAGCGGCGCCGACAGGTACACCGGAGCCCAACGCCTTTCCGACTGACACCAGCGCCGGTTCCCAGCCGAGTGCCTGGAAGTGGAACGGGTGCCCGGTTCGACCGAGGCCGGTCTGCACTTCGTCTGCGATGAGCAACGTTCCGGTGCTGCGGCAGACGTCCGCTATGGCGTCGGAGAACGCGCGGGGCAGCGGGCGAACCCCGCCTTCACCTCGGATCGGTTCCGCAATGATTGCTGCCGTTTTGTCGCTGACCGCCGCGTACAGCGACTCGGGGGAATTCGGATCGACGAACGTGACGGGCCCGAGCAGCGGCGCAAAAGGCGTCCGATAGTGTTCGTCCCACGTCACCGAGAGCGCACCCATCGTGCGGCCGGCGAACGCATTCTCGATGGCGACGAATCCCGTGCGGTCCTTGACGCCCAGCGTGTGCCAATAGCGGCGCGCGAACTTGAGACACGCTTCGTTGGCCTCTGCGCCGCTGTTGCAGAAGAACACGCGGGACATCCCCGAGAGCTTCGCCAGGCGTGCCGCGGCCTCCGCCTGAAACGGGTGGTAATAGAGGTTCGACGTGTGCAGTAGCGTGTGTGCCTGGTCCGCGATTGCAGCGGCGAGACCCGGATGCGCATGTCCGAGTGACGCAACACCAATCCCGGAGACGAAGTCGAGGTACTCACGGCCATCGACGTCGTAGAGACGCGGGCCCTTGCCCTTCACGAACGCCACCGGCTGACGACGGTAGGTGTGGAGGACGTATTGGGATTCTCGCGTCTGTATGCTGTCGAAGGTCGGATTCATCGCACCACCTGGGTGCACCCTGTAAGAGGCGTTGAGGAGTCGGCCAGGGTGCCCAGCCGAGTCTTCCTGCCGTCGGCGATTACCACATCGCCGACACCTGCCTGCAGCGCGGCGCGACAGGCCTGGAGCTTTGCC
>DATLLQ010000033.1:0-8552 GCA_035537775.1 Vicinamibacterales bacterium
TGAAGCTCCCAGAGCTTGGCGAACTTCAGGAAGACCGAGTACGCATTGACGAGTGACAGCGCAAGTCCTGCGGTGCCATCGGAAAAGCCACCCCGAAGCACGTAGTTGCGCAGGAACGCTGCGGGCGGATGCAGCAGGAGATCGACGACGCCCGCGCGCCGGCCGCCTTCGTACATCTGCTGAGCGGCCAGCGTGCTGTATTTGTTGATTCGATCCAGATGGTCAGCGAGGTCGCGGTAGGAGTAGTGCTGCAGCTCGTGCTTCAACTGCCCGCTCGGTCCGTCGGCGATCACCGACTCGTGGACGTACTTTCCCTGCCACCGGGCGGCTCTCCGATCGTACAGCCGCGTCTGATAGTCGGGATAGAAGTCGGTCGTCCGTACCCATCGCCCGAGATGAAACGTGACACGGGGCACACGAAACGCGCGCTCGACCGGATCGCTAGCGACCACCTGCCGGACCTCGTCGGCCAGCGCCGGCGTGACGCGCTCGTCGGCGTCGAGCGAGAAGATCCAGTCGTGTGACGCGACCGACGCGGCGTAGTTCTTCTGATCCACGTACCCGGGCCAGGTCCTGGACATGACCCTGACGCCCTTGGCGGTGGCAATGGCTACGGTGTCGTCCGTGCTGCCGGAGTCGACGACGAGGATTTCATCGGCCCAGGCGGCACTGTCGATGGCGGCGGCGATGTGCCGCGACTCGTTGAGCGTGATGATGGTGACCGTGACCGGCACTGCGGAATTCTATTACCGCAGCGGAACCTCCTGAACGGTTTCGAAGTCGACCTTCGACTGGACGAAGTCGAGGATCGCGTTCAACTCGTCGTTCTGGGCGACATCCAGGTCCCGCTGCGCCTGGAAGACAAGGAAGTTCGTTGACGTGCCGGCCTCGAGCTTCCGCTGCTCGGCCTCGAGGCGGCGTTGGGCCAGCTCCCGCGAGACGCGCGTGGTCGCCACGCGCTGCACGTTCGTGTTCACCTGGCGCGCGGCCTGGCGCACCTCCGTGACGACCTGCAGCTCCTGGCTCCTGAGCTGCGTCTGGCTCCGCGTCTGCTGCAACCGCGCGCGGGCGAGGGCGGCTTCATCCTGGCTGGTGCCGAGCGGATAGCTGAAGTTGAGCGACGCCGTCCATTGCGGAAAGTCGTTGGTCAGAAGATCGCCAAGCACGGAGCCGAGTCCGCGGCGCTCCTCGCCGATGATTTCGCCCGGAGCGAGGCCCACGCCCGGCGCGCGAACGAACTGCACACCGCCGATCGCGCTCAGACCGTAGTCGACGCGTGCGGTGACCTCGGGCTTCGTCTGGTTCCGCAGGAACCTGATGTTGATGTCGTCCGCCTCCATCGTCTTCTTGGTCTGGATGAGGTCCGTCCGGCGATCGAGCGCGTTGCGAATTGCCGCGTCGAGGTTGATCGTCACCGCCTCATACACGGGTGTTTCCGCCGGCTCGATACGGATCGTCCAGAAGTCCGGTATCGACGGGTTGTAGATGAGCGAGCGCAGCGTGTCCTCCGCGGTTTCGATCAACGACTCGCCAGTGATGACCGCCTCGCGCCGGGCCGCCACTTCGGCCTGGGCCTCGACGATGTCGATGGGGGCCAGCGTGCCGATGTCGACGCGCGCCTGCGTGTTTCTCAGCGACTGCTCGGCCAGCTCGAGAGACTGGCGGGCGACCGTCAGCGACGCGATCTGAAACGCGAGATCCCAGTAGGCATTCCGCACGATACGCGACGTGATGGTCAGCGTCTGCCGGAGCGTGACATCGGAGATCTCGCGGTTCTTCTGAGCGATCTGCACCTGCCGGCGGATGGCGTCGATCTTGAAGCCGCGCATCAGCGGCTGCGTGTAGTTGAGCGAGAGCGACGAACGGAGCTGCGGGTTGAAGTTGCTGAAGAAGTTGTTCGACGTCGAGCGCGCGCCGTCGAAGCCGAGCGCATACGACCCGCCCCACGGCAGCAGCTGCTGGACCTCCGTCGTCCCCAGGAACTGGTTGGTATTGAGGGCGAGCGGCGCGCCCGAGAGGAAGCTGTTGGGTGGCGACGTGTTGCTGTTGTACTGCGTCGACGCGGCGAACGTCGGCGTCCACGCGGCCCGCGCCTCGAGGACGTTCAGGTTCTGGATCTGCGGGTCGAAGCGGTCGACCTGGATGCCCAGGTTGTTCTCCGCTGCCAGGCGGACCGCTTCATCGGCCGTCAGACGCCGCACCTGAGTGGCGGCGGCCGCCGCCTGCTGGGCAGCCTGCTGCAGCGACGCTGGCGGTTCCTGCCGCTGGGGCGCACGGGTCTGCGCGGAAACGGACATCGGGCACAGAAAGACGGCCGCGCACAGCGCAGTCACGACCGGGCGAATCACGGGCGTACGCATGGATACCGGACTCCCAAATGAGAGGTAACGCGTTGTAGGACGATCTGGTGGCGACGGAGGTTCGCTATGGCAAAGGTATACTCGCCGGCGTGCCAGCCGCTACTGCTGAAAGCATTCTCGATCTCTTTCGCCGCGTCGGGGCCCTGCTCGAGGGGCATTTCAGGCTGACGTCCGGGCTCCACAGTCCGGGGTACCTCCAGTGCGCGCTCGTCCTGCAGCATCCTCGCGACGCGGAAGCCTGCGGCGCGGCCCTCGCTGAGCGAGTGAAAGGACTGGCGCCGAGCGTGGTCCTCTCCCCGGCGCTCGGCGGCATCGTCATAGGCCAGGAAGTGGCGAGGGCGCTTGGCGTTCGTGCCATCTTTGCGGAACGACAGGACGGCAAGCTGACGCTCCGGCGCGGATTCTCACTGGAGCCCGGCGATCGCGTCCTTGTCGTCGAAGACGTGGTCACCACCGGCGGATCGACACGCGAAACGATCGAGGTGGCCCGTGCCGCTGGCGCCCAGGTCGTGGCGGCGGGGACGATCATCGACCGCAGCGGTGGCAACCAGGATCTGGATGTGCCGTTTCACGCCCTTGCCGTCGTCTCGTTGCCGACCTACCCGCCGGAGACCTGCCCGATGTGCGCGCGTGGCGAGCCCGTGGTGAAGCCTGGCTCGCGCGCATGAGGCATGCGCACGTTGAAGATCACGCTGGCCTACGACGGCACCCGGTTCGTCGGATGGCAGCGACAGGCTGAAGGCGAGTCGATTCAGGGCCTGCTGGAGGACGCTCTCGCGCGCTTTGAAGGCGGCCCCGTGACTGCGCATGGAGCAGGGCGGACCGATGCCGGCGTGCACGCGCTGGGGCAGGTCGCCAGCGCCCGCGTGACCTTTACCCACGATCCCGCAACGCTGACCCGGGCACTGAATGCGAACCTTCCGGAGGAGATTCGCGTCCTCGCGGTGGAGGATGCCGAGGAGGAATTCCATGCGCGGTTCAGCGCGAGCGGCAAGACGTATCGCTATCGAATCCGCAACGCGCCCGTCGCCGACCCCTTCGACCGGGCATTCGCGTGGCATCTTCCCGAGCCGCTGGCGCTCGGTGAGATGAATCGCGCCGCAGCCCTGCTCGTCGGCACGCACGACTTCAGCGCGTTTCGAAGCGTCGGCAGCGATCTGTCCTCGACGGTGAGAACGGTGACGCGGTCCGAGTGGCATCACAGCGGTAGCCTGCTGACCTACGAGATCGCGGGTGACGGCTTTCTCCGGCACATGGTTCGTGCGATCGTGGGCACGCTCGTCGAGGTCGGCCGTGGATGGCGGCAGGCCGATGAGACGTCAGCGCTGCTGGCGGGGGGACAGCGGGCGAATGCGGGGGCCACGGCGCCGCCGCACGGTCTCTTCCTTGCGTCGGTGGACTATGATTAAGTACTTGCAGACAAGGGACATACCGCGTGCCGCGTGACGAGCTGCTGGCCTGGATCCCGGCTGGGGACGCCGACCGGACGCTTGTCGATCAGCTCAGTTTCGATCGGCTTCCCGCGCATATCGCCGTCATCATGGACGGCAACGGCCGCTGGGCTGCACAGCGGCATCTGCCGCGTGTCGAAGGGCACCGGGCCGGGATCGACGCCGTCCGCGACACGGTTGAAACGGCCGCGCGCCTCGGGATCGGCGTCCTGACTCTCTACGCATTCTCTGTCGAGAACTGGAAGCGCCCCGTGTCGGAAGTGGGGACGCTGATGGGGCTGCTCAAGCGGTACCTGCGGTCCGAGCTGAACACCCTGCTCAAACACAACATTCGTTTTCAGGTGATCGGGCGCGGCGAAGAGCTCGCCTCCGACATCCAGGACGAGTTGCGCCGCGCGATCGATCGGACGTCGTCGAACAGCGGGATGCGGTTCAACATCGCGCTGAACTACGGCGGCCGCACGGAGATTCTGGATGCTGTGAAGCGCGCAATCGCCGAGGGCGTCGCGCCGCAGGACCTCACTGAGGATGCGTTCTCGCGCCTCCTGTACACGGGAGGTCAGCCGGATCCCGATCTGCTGATTCGGACCAGCGGCGAGATACGGGTCAGCAACTTTCTGCTGTGGCAGATCGCCTACGCCGAGATCTACTTCACCGACACGCTGTGGCCGGATTTCCGGCGGCGGCACCTGCTCGAAGCAGTGCTCGCCTATCAGAAGCGGGAGCGGCGGTACGGCGGCATCACGCCATCGCCGGCGGCCATCGGCGCGAAGTGAGCCATCGATGACACGTGTGCTCAGCGGCGTTGTGCTCGCCGCGGCTGCGCTCGCTGCAATCCTCTATCTCCCGCCAGTCGCCCTGCAGATCCTGGTGGCGCTGGTCGCGGCCGCCGCGGCCTTCGAATACCTTGGCCTGATTGGCATGAGCGACAGGCGCGGGATCCACGTCGGGTATCTCTCGGTGGTCGGCATCACGGCGTGGCTGGTTTCGCAGGCGGGTGCCGGTCTTGTTCCGTGGATCATGCTGCTCGTTGCCGGGACGCAGACCCTTTTCATCAAGCGCTATACGACTCAGCAGCACATTCTCAGCGCCTTTGCGATCCTCTACATCGGCATGCCGCTGGGCATGTTGGCCGTTCTCAACATCAATCATGGCTGGCGCGCGACGGTGCTCCTCATTGCCACCGTTGTCGTGAGCGACTCTCTTCAGTTCTATACAGGGCGCATGTTCGGCCGTCGCCCTCTGGCGCCCGCGATCAGCCCGAAGAAGACGATTGAGGGCGCAATCGGAGGGGTCATCGCCGGCACGGTGTTCATGGTCCTTGCCGGGCCCTATGTGTTCCCGACGATGCCCCCTGCCATGCTGGCGTTGCTCGGATTCGGCATGGTGCTTCTGGGGATCATGGGCGACCTGTTCGAGTCGCGCTTGAAGCGCGAGGCACACGTCAAGGACAGCGGCTCGCTGATCCCCGGTCATGGCGGGGTGCTGGATCGAATCGACGCGCTGCTCTTCGTCACGCCGCTGTTCGTGATGGCGGCTGGGGTCGCCAGATGAAACGCCTGGCCATCCTGGGCTCTACCGGATCGATTGGCCGCAGCGCACTTGCCGTTGTTGACGCGCACCCGTCGAGGCTTCAGGTCGCGACGCTCGCGGCTGGCGATAACGCCGCATTGCTGGCGGAGCAGATCGAGCGCTACCGCCCGGCGGTTGCCGCGATGGCTACGGCCGCGGGTCTCGATCGACTCCGGTCGACGATGGGATCCGCCGCATCGCCCGAGGTGCTGTCAGGCTCCGAGGGACTGGTCGCCGTGGCGACCCATCCCGACGTGGACATCGTGATTTGCGCCTCTGCAGGCACGGCCGGGCTGGAAGCGGTGCTCGCGGCTATCGACGCCGGCAAGACGATCGCCCTGGCCAATAAGGAAGTGCTGGTCATGGCCGGGGAGCTGGTGACCGAGGCGGCGCGCCGGCGTGGCGTTTCCATCCTTCCGGTCGACAGCGAGCACAACGCTATCCATCAGTGCCTTCACGGCCGAAATCTCCATGAGGTCCGCCGCCTGATCCTGACGGCGTCAGGTGGGCCATTCCGGGAGCTGACACCGCACGACCTCGAGCGTGTCGGACCGGAGGCCGCTCTGCGCCATCCGACCTGGCAGATGGGCCGCAAGATCACCATCGACTCGGCGACGCTGATGAACAAGGGGCTGGAGGTCATCGAAGCGCACTGGCTGTTCGGCGTGGACGCCGATCGCATCGACGTGCTCATTCATCCGCAGTCGATCGTGCACTCGATGGTCGAACTGAACGACGGCTCGGTCATCGCCCAGCTCGGGGTCACCGACATGCGGCTGCCGATTCAGTACGCCTGCTCGTATCCGGATCGCTGGGACGCGTCGCTGCCCACGCTCGATCTCGCCAGGGCCGGGCGACTCGACTTTCATGAACCTGCACATGACAGGTTTCCCTGTCTGGCGCTGGCCTATCGCGCCCTCCGAACTGGCGGTACCCTACCTGTGGTCCTCAACGCGGCCAATGAAGTGGCCGTCGAGGTGTTTCTCGACGGCAAGCTCGGCTTTACGGCGATTCCGCGCGTCATAGAAAAGACGATGAACGTTCACGACGTTGAGCGCGTTTCCACCATCGACACGGTACGGCGTGTCGATCGCTGGGCACGCGCGCAGGCGCTGAACGAGGCGCGGGCGCTAGAATTGATAGTGTAGTGATCAGCAGCTTAACCACACTCCTCGCATTCCTCTTCGTGCTCGGTGTCCTCGTGTTCGTTCACGAGCTGGGGCACTTCCTGGCCGCGCGCCGGGTCGGAGTGCGAGTCCTGACCTTTTCGCTCGGGTTCGGCCCGAAAATCCTGAAATTCACGCGCGGAGACACGGAGTACTGCGTCAGCGCGATTCCGCTCGGCGGCTACGTGAAGATGGCCGGGGAGAACCCCGACGACGTCCGAACGAACCAGCCGGATGAGTTCCTCTCGAAAACGAAATGGCAGCGGTTCCAGATCCTGATCATGGGACCGGTCATGAACATCGCGCTGGCCGTCATCGTGTCGGCAGTCGTACTCGCCCAGGGCGCCCACGTGGCCGCCTATCGCGACGAGCCGCCGATCGTCGGCGTCGTCGAGAAGAATTCGCCGGCGGAGCGGGGCGGGTTGATGCCCGGCGATCGCATCCTGACCGTCGCCGCCGATCGCGTCGAGACGTGGGAAGACCTGCTGATGCGGGTGGCCATGAAGGCGAACCGCGAGATCGTCCTCTCGATCGTCCGCAACGGTCAGACCATGACCGTCCTCGTCAAGCCGGAAGCCGAAGGAAAGTACGAGATCGGCACGCTCGGCGCGCTGCCCGCGAACACGCATCCAATCGTCGATTCGGTGATCGCGGACGGCCCGGCCGAAAAAGCCGGCCTGAAGGCGAAGGACCTGATCCTGACCTTCAATGGCGCTCCGATGGTGTTCCGGTCGCAGCTCATCACGGCGATTTCATCGAACGGTGGAAAAACCGTCGAGGTCACCGTCGAGCGCGGAGGCGAGACGCTTCATCTCCAGGTGACGCCGGTCCAGCGCGGCGCACGCGGGATGATGGACATGTATCTCGCCGACCGGGTGAAGTCGTTCACACCCGGGCCGGTCGAGGCCTTCAAGATGAGCGTTGAAGAGAACATCGAGTCGAGCGGCCTGATCTTCAGGACGCTGACCGGGCTCTTCACCGGGGAGACCTCGGTCCGGCAGTTGCAGGGTCCTGTCGGCATCGCGCAGCTGTCCGGCGAATCAGCGAACGAGGGCTGGATTCCGCTGTTCGCGCTGATGGCGATGTTGAGCATCAATCTCGGCATCCTGAACCTGATGCCGATTCCGGTGCTCGATGGCGGGCACATCCTGATTCTCATGCTGGAAGGTATCGCCAGGCGGGACTTCAGCCGACGGGTCAAGGAGCAGATGCTTCTGGCCGGGTTCGTCGTGCTGATGATGCTGATGGTGACGGTCATCTACAACGATCTCACCCGGATCACGTGGATAGAGAACCTGATGCCCTGGCGGAATTGAGGCCTAAGGCCGAAGGGCTAAGGCCCAAGAAGGCCTAAGGCCTAGGAATAGCGTCCAAGAAATAAGGAATAACGAAAGAGGAGGCAGGATGACCTTTATGAACCGGGCTGCGCTGGCCGCCCTGGTCGCAGTCAGTCTCGCAGTACCCGCCGCCGCCCAGCAGAGCAGCATCACGCAGGCGGACATCCAGCGCCTGCAGGACAACGTGTTTCTGGCTGAGCGCGATATCAACCAGATAGCGAACCGTGACTCCGCGCGCGTCTCGCAGATGCGGATCGAGCTCGACGATCTTCGCGACGAGGTGATCTACCTCAAGGTCAAGCTGCGCAAGGAACGGAGCCTGGCTCGCGCTGAGTACGCTGACGTGCGCGATCGAATCGAAGATCTTCGCAGCCGCGCGCGCGGCGACTCTGGCCGTCTCTCGTCAGCTCCTGCCGCCCCAGCGCCGGTGACGAGCGCAGCAGCGCCCCCGCCGCCGGCGCCCGCGCGAACACAGACGAGCGCGTCTGGGGGCGAAGTGCCGACCGGCACCGAGCTCGACGTGCGGCTGCAGAACAGCCTGAACTCCGGGACCGCGCAGGTCGAGGATCGTTTCGAGGCGACGACGCTCGTTGACCTGAACGTGAACGGCCGCGTCCTGATCCCGGCTGGATCGGTGATGAGGGGTGTGGTCACGGCTGTCGAGCC
>DATLLQ010000034.1:0-25572 GCA_035537775.1 Vicinamibacterales bacterium
TCGTCGAGCGGGACGGGGTAATGGATCAACGTTTCGACGCCGGCCGAGGCCAGTGCCTGCTGCAGTGCGTCGCGGTCGTCGACCCTCACGGGGAATAAGTGATAGACGTGACCACGGTCGCGTTCGACGATCGGCCGGAGCCGGCCCGGCAGCGACGTGCGGTACTCAGCCGCCAGCTTGCGGCGGATGCGCGTCCAGTTGAGGAGGAACGGCAGGCGCGCGCGGAGGACCGCCGCCTGCAACTCGTCGAGCCGGCTGTTGATGCCCGCCTCGACGTGCATATAGCGCGTCGTCTGTCCCCCGTTCCGCAGGCGTTTGATGCGCTGCGCGATCTGCGCATCGTTGGTGACCGCCGCGCCGCCGTCGCCGAGCGCGCCGAGGTTCTTCGTGGGATAGAAGCTGAACGCGCCGCCGATGCCGAATGTGCCGACGGGCGCGCCACCGCACGTGGCGAGATGCGCCTGGCAGCAGTCTTCGACGATCGCCAGCTTGTGGCGCGCGGCCAGCGCGGTGAGCGCCGTCATGTCCGCCGCCTGGCCGTACAGGTGTACCGGCACGAGTGCTCGCGTTCGCGGCGTGATGGCTGCCGCGCACGCGCCCGGATCCATCGTCAGCGTCTCGTCATCGACGTCGACAATGACCGGTGTGGCTCCGGCGGAGATGACCGCCAGCGCCGTGTAGGCAGCGGTGATCGCCGGCACGATGACCTCGTGGCCCGCGCCGACCCCGGCCGCGCGCAGCAGCAGCGCGATGGCGTCTGTTCCCGTTCCGGTGCCAACGGCGAACGCCGTGCCGCTCGCGGATGCGAATTCGGATTCGAATGCCTCGAGCTCCGGTCCGAGGACGTACCAGCCGCGCGCCGTGACGCGGGCGAGCGCGACCTGCACTGCGCCGGCGTCTTCGCGCGGCCGCAGATCGAGGAATGGGATCCTGGGAGCTCCAGTCACAGGGCAGGCGCAGGGGCCGAGTCGGGGACGTATCGACTGAAGTGCGAGCGATAGAACTCGACCGTTTGGCGCAGGCCGTCTGCCAGCTGCGTGGTCGGCGTCCAGCCGAGTGTTTGCTTGATGCGCGTGGAGTCGGCGTAAAAGTCGCCGATGTCGATGGCTTTCTTTTCGGGTGGCCACTCGACGAAGCGGCTCCGGCCCGATCCGGCCGTGCGGATCAACAGCTCGACGAGGTCGCGGTGCGCGATCGGCTCCAAGCCGCCGACGTTCAGCACCTGTCCGTTGCAGGCCTCGCTGGCCCCGGCCCGCAGGAAGGCGTCGGCGGCGTCGTCCACGTACACGAAGTCACGGCGCTGGGAGCCGTCGCCGTAGATCTGAATCTCGCGGTCCTCGATGGCGAGGCGAATGAACCACGCGATGAATCCCTGGCGGTTGTGTTTCAGCAGCTGCCGCGGTCCGTAGACGTTCGTCAGGCGCAGCGAGCAGGCGCGAATGCCGAAGACGTTGTTGTAGAGCAGGTGGTAATACTCGCCGGCCGCCTTGTTGATGCCGTTCACGTCCGACGGCCGCACGAGATGTGATTCGGAGACAGGGAGGCTGTCGGCCTTCCCGTACACCTGGCGCGTGCCGGCGAAGACGATCTTCACGCCGGCGTTGAAGGTGCGGCACGCCTCGAGGAGCGAGAGCTGCGCGCGGCAGTTGATCTCGAGATCCGTGTACGGATCTCGCATGCTGTCGATGTGGCTGACCTGTCCGGCGAGGTTGAAGATGACGTCCTGCCCGCGGACGAGATAGTTCATCGTCGTCTGCTGGCGCACGTCGGCGATGTTGATCCGGAGGCGGTCTTCGAGGCCGGAGACGTTGAAGAGGTTGCCGCCGTAGTCGTCGATCAGCGAGTCGACGATCAGGACCCGCGCGCCGAGGTCAACCAGCTTCCAGGCGAGGTTGCTGCCAATGAACCCGAGGCCGCCGGTGATCATCACCGGCCGATCGCGATAGAAGCCGCCGTAGTCTGCGGCGCGGACGCCCGCGGCTGCGGTCACGCCGCGATTCTAGCAGACGGCTTCCGGCGGAACTTGTCGGCAACCATCAGCTCCAGCCACATGACGCCGAGGTGCAGATAGGTGCCGAGAATACGTCCCGGTCTGAAAAACTCCGAGCGGCCGAACCGGCGCGAGTAGTGATGCACCGAGACCTCGCGGAACCCTGCGCCCGCGCGCTGCGCGTGCTTGACCAGTTCCACGCAGATCGAGCCGCTGTTGCTGCGCAGCACGAGGCCCTCGAGGATCCGCCTCCGGATCAGCCGGAAGTCGCAGTCGACGTCGCTGATGGGGAGCCAGAACAGCCAGCGCATGAGGAAGCGGTGCAGGTTGCCGACGTGTACGCGATAGCCCGGATCCTGCCGCGTCATCTTCATCCCGTTGACGAAGTCAGTGTCGTCCGTGAGGAGCATCAGCAGTACCGGCAGCTCGCGCACGTCGTACTGGCCGTCGCCGTCGGTGTAGAAGACGAGGTCCTTGGTCGCCGCTGCGAAGCCGCTGCGCAGCGCGCCGCCGTAGCCTCGATTGCGCTCGTGTGTCACGACTTTCAGGCGCGGCACCTGCGCGGCGAGTTGCTGGAGCACGCTGGCGCTGCTGTCGGTGGAGCCATCGTTGACCACGATGATCTCGTAGTCCGTTGTCAGCTGGTGGAGCTGCCGATCGGCTTCGATGACCAGATCGCCGATGGTGTTGCTGTCGTTATAGCAGGGGAAGAAGACCGAAATGGACGGCATCACCGATCCCTGCCCTGAAACCGCAACGCGGCGATCTGTTCCGACACCAGGCCGACGAGGAAGACGATGACCGCGAAGAGCAGGAGCACCACCGCGCCATTCGGAATGCGGCCGGCGATCGCGAAATTGGCGACGCCATAGACGGCACCGCCGGCAAACGTCACCGCGCTGAGCGGCGCGAAGATTCGCAGCGGGCTGAAGATCGTGATGACCTTCAGCAGGATGAGGAAGAACCGCGTGCCGTCGCGCGCGACGCGCATCTTCGAGCGGCCCGTGCGCGAGCCTGCGTCGATCGGCTCGAAGGCCACGTTGTAGCCGGCCTTGATGCACGCCAGCGTCGTGGTCGTCGGCGTAGAAAAGCCATTCGGCAGCAAGTGAAGGAACTCGTAGAGCACCTCGCGCCGGATGCCGCGGAAGCCCGACGTGAGATCGGGGATCGACCGTCCGGTCAGGTAGCTTGCGAGCCAGTTCAACATCGCGTTGCCGCCACGCCTTGTCAGCGTCGCCTGCGTCGCGGCACTGCGCGCCCCGACGACGAGGTCGAATTCGCCGAGCCGGGCCGTCAGACGGCAGGCGTCTTCCGGGCTGTGCTGGCCATCGCCGTCGACGATCAGCACGAACTCGCCGGCCGCGCTCCGTGCGCCAGTCTTGACGGCCGCGCCATTGCCTTTGTTATAGGGATGCCGGACGACGTGCGCGCCAGCCTCGCGGGCCCGCTGACCCGTCGCGTCGCTCGAACCATCGTCGACGACGATGATCTCGCGCCAGGGAGCGGCATCTTTCAGACGGCGGACGACCGCGGCAATCGACAGCTCCTCGTCCATCGCCGGGATCACGATCGAGACGGCTGACGGGTCAGCCACACGAGGGCTTTCGGATCGAACCAGCCGGGGAGGGCATGGCGCTACGTCGCAAAACGGAAGTTGATGATATCCCCGTCCTGCACGCCGTACTCCTTGCCTTCGAGCCGTACCTCGCCGTGGTCGCGGCAGGCGGCCATCGACCCGCGCGTCGTCAACGCGTCGTAGGACACGACCTCCGCGCGGATGAACCCGCGCTGGATGTCGCTGTGGATCTCGCCGGCGGCAAGCTGCGCTTGTGTCCCTCGTCTGATCGACCAGGCACGGCACTCGTCTTCGCCGACGGTGAAGAACGACATGTAGCCGAGCAGGTCGTACGACGTTCGAATGACGCGATCGAGGCCCGATTCCGTCAGGCCCAGATCGGACAGGAAGGCCTGCTGATCGCTGCCCTCGAGCTGTGCGATCTCGAGCTCGATCTTCGCGCAGAGCGCAACGGCGCGCGTGGCGGCGCGCGCGAGGAACCCAGTCAGGCCGGTCAATTCGGCCGCGCGTTCGATGTCGGCGCCAACCTTCGCGATGTCTTCTTCGTCGAGATTGATCACCAGGAGCAGCGGTTTGGCCGAGAGGAACTGAAAGCCACTCAGGCGCTTCAGGTCGTCGCCCGCAAGCTGCAATGCGCGGAGCGGCGTGCCCTGCTCGAGAGCATCCTTGCAGCGCTTGACGATGTCGTGCTCCTTCTCGAGATCCGCCGTGCGCGTCTTCTTCAAATCCTTTTCGATGCGCTCGAGACGCCGCTCCGCGACGCCGAGATCGGCGAGCAGGAGCTCCTCTTCCATCGCCTGCGCGTCGCGCGCCGGATTCACGGATCCGCTTGGATGCGGTACTCCTTCGTCACGGAACGCGCGCACGACGTGAACGAGCGCGTCGGCGTTCTTGTACGCAGCGACGTCGACGAGCGCCTGGGCGCCGGTGCGCGCCGGCGCGATCAGATCGGTGAACTCCACCGTCGCCGGAACGCGCTTGCGCGGGTTGTACATCGAGGTGAGCACGTCGAGCCGCGCATCGGGCACCTTCGAAATGCCGATCGCGACGTCGCCTTTGCCACGAGGCGCGTCTTTCGCGCTCGTCATTAGTTGGAACAGGGTCGACTTGCCACTTCCGGGAAAGCCAATGAGGGCCGCACGCAGCACGTGAGCCAGCCTACTACGTCCGCCTTCGCGCTTCGCGCTTCGGCGGGACAAGTCATGGACGCTTTGCCCTCGGACGGAGTCCGACCGCGAGGCTGATGCCCCGGCGGCGGAGATGTTGGGGTCAGGTCAGCAGCAACTCACATTGGGCAGTGTGAAAGCGATGATCCGGCGAAGACTCACCAGTCGAAACTGGGGCGAAGCTAAGACGTAACCCGTACGGGATCAGCATCTTACCGATTGACAAGCCCGGAAACACCGCCTTACTATCCGTGTGGATTTTAGTGGGCTCAAGTGGACCAAAAGGGGCTGCGGGGCAGCTCAGCCACCCGGATAGACGACAAGGGACGGCTGAAGGTGCCAACGATGTTTCGGGGGGTCATTCACGACCAGCATGGCGCAGACGTCTTCGTGACGAGTGTCACGGGGGAGAACGTCCGCGTGTACCCCATGCCCGTCTGGATCGAGATTGAGCGAAAGCTCTCTCAAATGCCGGCCAACCACCCGTCGCGCCTCAAGTTTCTGGACCGCGTGAACTACTACGGGCAGGTGGGCGAGCTCGACAGCCAGGGGCGGATAGCCATTCCGCCGCACCTGCGGGAGAGCGCCGCGATTGTCGGCGACGTTCGCGTGTTCGGACGCATCGACTACATCGACGTCTGGAACGCCGAGCGCTTCGCAGAAAAACTGCAGCGTGAGTCGTGGACCGATGACGATGCGTTGCGGCTCTCGGAGCACGGTATTTGATCTGGTTGGTAGTTGGTAGTTGGTAGAGCCAGATCATACGCCCGTGATGGTCGCCGAGGTGCTCGAGCACCTCGCGCCTGAGCGTGGCGGGGTTTTCATCGATTGCACGGTCGGTCTCGGGGGGCATGCGCGAGCGTTGCTCGAGGCCGGGGTATCGCGGCTGATCGGACTCGACCGCGATCCCGAGGCGTTGTCACGCTCGCGCGACGCTCTCGCTGCGTTCGGCGCACGGGTCGAGCTGGTTCACAGCGACTATCGCGACCTGGTCGGGGTGCTCGCGGCAAGGGACGTTCACGGGGTTGACGGGGTGCTCGCGGATCTCGGCGTGTCGTCGATGCAGCTCGATGCGCCAGGTCGGGGATTCAGCTTCAGGCGCGACGACGCGCTCGATATGCGGATGGATACATCCCAGGGACACACCGCAGCGCAGATGCTCGCGGCGACTGACGAACAGACGCTGGCGGACGTGATCTACACGCTGGGGGAGGAACGGCACGCCCGGCGCGTGGCGCGGGCGATTCTGGCGGCGCGCTCCCAGGCGCCACTCACCACGACGGCACAGCTGGCAGACGTGGTTCGCCGGGCGATCCCGCGGAAGGGCTATTCGCGGATCGATCCGGCCACGCGCACCTTCCAGGCGATCCGCATCTGGGTGAATCGCGAGCTCGAGGGGCTCGACGGCTTCCTCGCGGAGGCGGCTGCGCAGCTCAATCCCGGCGGCCGGATGGCCGTGATCACGTTTCACTCCCTCGAGGATCGAATCGTGAAACACACGTTCCGCGCGCTGGCCGCGGACGGGCGCGTCGTCATCCGGACGAAGCGGCCGGTGACGCCAACGACGGCAGAAGTCGAACGCAACGCCCGGGCGCGCAGCGCCAAGCTGCGCGCAGTGGAGCGGGCGGGGGGATCGGCATGAGTGGCGAATCGTTCGAGTGGGCCATCAAGAAAGACGTCCGGAACAACCCGATCGTCCGCGAGGTCGATCTCGAGCGCCATCGAAACATGTGGCGCTCGGCCGGCTTCAGCGTGTTCTTCGTCGTGGTGGTGTTGTTTACCGTCTGGCGGCAGCTTGAAGTGCAGCAGTACGGCTACGACATGGGAAACACGCAGCAGGATCTGGAAAAAGAGCAGATCATCAACCGCCAGCTGCGGCTGGAGATCGCGATGCTCGAGGCGCCTCAGCGCGTCGCGAAGCAGGCGATTGAGCGCCTCCACATGGTGGAGCCTCGTCCTGGTGATTCGACCGTCATCGAGCGCGTCATCGCGCCGGCGACGCCACCTCGCTCTGTCGTCGCGCAGCGTTAACCGGACGGAGGCGTTGTGGCCGAGAACCCTGATCATTCCTGGCGCCTGACGCTGAAGCGGCGCCTGCTTGTCGCGACCGCGGGCTTCGTCCTCTGGTCGGTTGCGATCGAAGCGCGCCTCGTCTACCTGCAAGTGATCCAGCACGACAAGCTGGTGAAGGAAGCGCTCGATCAGCAGTCGTATGTCATCGACCTCGACCACAAGCGAGGAGACATCCTCGATCGCCACGGGAATCCCCTGGCGTACAACGTCGAGGCAGAGAGCGTAGTCGCCAACCCGCGCCTGGTCTCCAACCCTGAGCATCTTGTCGAGCGTCTCTGTCAGGCGCTGAGGGATTGCGACGCCAGCGATCGCGAGAAGTACATAAGGAACCTCAAGCGGACTGACGAGACAGGACGCCTCAGAGCGTTCGCCTGGCTGAAGCGCAAGATGCTGCCGGAGCAGGCTGCACGCGTCGAGGCGCTGAAGCTGAAGGCCATCGACTTCCGGAAGGAGACCCGCCGCTTTTACCCGAACCGGGACCTGGCAGCGCATCTGATCGGGCATGCCAACGGCACGGGGCTTTCCGGAATCGAAGCCAAGTTCGAGTGGCTCATCGGTGGAGAGCCGGGCAGCGCGCTGATTCAGGTAGACCGCAACGGCAAGCCGTTCAGCCGCTTTGAAAGGCCGTCGCCACCGGGCGGAACTGTCGTGCTGACAGTGGACCCGTACCTCCAATACGTCGCCGAGCGGGAGCTCGCCGCCGGTGTCAAATGGAGTGGGGCCGAGGGCGGGTCCGTGATCGTGCTGGATTCGCTGACCGGCGAGATTCTGGCGATGGCGAACAATCCGACGTTCAACCCCAATAACCTGCGGGCGTCGACGCCAGAGGATCGGAAGAACCGCGCCGTGCAGGACGTGTACGAGCCCGGATCCACGTTCAAGATCGTGACGGCTGGCGCTGCGCTCGAAGAGAAGCTCTTTTCGCCGTCAGATCTGATCAACACCAGCCCGGGTTATCTCAAGTTCGGGCCGCACATCATCAACGAAGCCAAAGGTCACAACTACGGCACGCTGTCGTTTGAAGACGTGATCGTGAAGTCGAGCAACGTGGGCGCGATTAGGGTTGGCCAGCACCTGGGTCCGCAGATCCTGAGCTCGTACGTGTCGCGGTTCGGGTTCGGTGCGAGGTCCGCCAGTAAGAGCGACTTCGGCGGCGAGAGCTCCGGGGTCGTGGCGCGCTCATCCGAGCTTGACGACCTCACCATGGCGTCCATGTCGATGGGCTATCACGTCAGCGTCACGGCGCTCCAGATGGCGGCGGCGGTGAACGCGATCGCCACGGGCGGCGAACTGCTTCAGCCGCGGCTCGTGAAGGGCTGGGTCAGCAATGGCGTGTACACGGCAACGCAAAAGACCGTTGTGCGCCGGGTGTTGAGCACGGCGACGGCGACACAGCTGACGACCATCATGGAAGACGTGGTCGAGCGAGGCACCGCCAAGGGGGCGCAGGTCGAGGGCTACACCATCGCTGGCAAAACAGGAACCGCAGCGAAGGTTCTCGAGAACGGTAAGGGGTATTCCTCCGTCGACTACAACGTATCGTTCGCCGGCTTCGTGCCCTCTCGTAATCCGAGGTTCACGATCCTCGTCGTGATCGACTCTCCGCACGCCGTCTCGGCGTACGGTGGCACCGTGTCGGCTCCGGTGTTTCAGAAGATCGCGGCGGCCGCGCTTCGGCACGGCGGCGTGCCGCCGACGCTGAATCCGCCCGCGCCGCTGATCATCGAGCGGCCCGATCCGCGCCAGCAGATGGTTTCCGGACCGGCGGAGCCGCCGGTCGTGACCGTCGCCGATGAGACCTCAGATTCGCCGGTGGTGTTCCCGAGTCTCGTCGGCATGAACGCGCGCGATGCCGTGCGCACGATGGTTCGTCTCGGGATGAGCCCGAAGCTGCACGGCGCCGGACATGTGGTGAACCAGCGTCCGGCAGCAGGAAGCGCGCTCGATCGCGCGGACACACCGACGCTCTGGCTCGGTCGTCGGCTGCCCGCCGATGTGTCCTCCGGCGAGGCACAGCCTCGCTCGTTCAACGCCGACGGCGTTGCCCGGGGCCGGCCGTGACAGTCGGCGAGTTGCTGCGCGCCCTGGCGCGCACGCTGCCGCCGCAGGATCGGCCGGCGCATGTGAGCGACGCCCGCTCGCTCGAAGTTGAATGCACGGGCGTCGCCTATGACTCGCGCCGCGTCACGCCGGGTATGGTCTTCGTTGCCATCCAGGGTCTGAAGACCGACGGCCTCCAGTTCGTCTCACAGGCGATCACGAACGGCGCCGCTGCGATCGTCGCTGAACAGCCGGCACCCGCTCCGTCGGTGGTGCCGTGGGTGGTTGTCACGTCCACCAGGCTGGCGCTCGCCCTTCTTGCCGCCGAGTTCTTCGAGCATCCGAGCCACGTGATGCGCGTTGTGGGCATCACCGGGACCAACGGCAAGACAACGACGGGTTATCTCCTGGCGGCGATCCTCGAGGCGGGCGGTACGCGATGCGGTCTCATGGGAACGGTGACGTATCGCATCGGCGCTCGATCGCTCGACGCCACGCGCACGACCCCCGAAGCGCCGGAACTCCAGTCGTTCATGCGGCGGATGGTCGCCGAGGGCTGCGGCGCCTGCGTGATGGAGGTCTCGTCGCACGCGCTGTCGCTGCGCCGCGTCGACGGCATCCAGTTCGCGGCGCGTGTCTTCACGAACCTGACGCGCGATCACCTCGACTTCCACTCTGACATGGAGGACTACTTCGCTGCGAAGCGGCGGCTGTTCGAACTGCCGCCGGCTGATGCGCCGTCGATCATCAACGCGGACGATCCACGCGCGCAGGCGCTCACGGATGTGTCACAGCGCCCGGTGACCTACGGCATCAACAAGCCGGCCGATGTCACTCCCGGGCCGCTGTCGCTCTCGCTGGACGGCCTCCAGTTCGAGGCGCGCGTACCGCAGGGCGTTGTGCAGATTCGCTCGCGTCTTGTCGGCCGCCCCAACGTCTACAACATCCTTGCGGCCGTGGCGACCGCTTCGTCGCTCGACGTCCCGATCGAGGCGATCGAAAAAGGGATCCGCCAGCTGCCCGGCGTGCCGGGCCGCTTCGAGCTCGCGTCAACGCGAGAGGACGACGTGACCGTCATCGTGGATTACGCCCACACCGACGATGCGCTGAGAAATCTGCTGGAGACAGCGCGCAGCCTGGCCGGGCGGCGGCTGATCACCGTGTTCGGCGCCGGTGGCGATCGCGATCGCACCAAGCGGCCGCTCATGGGCATGGTGGCCGCCAGGCTCAGCGACGTCGTGGTGATCACGTCGGACAACCCGCGCGACGAGGATCCGCAGCGGATCATCGACGAGGTCAAGCGCGGCGCGGACGCAGAGACGCGCCAGACCGGCAGGGACGTGCTGACGATCGTCGATCGGCACGACGCGATTCTGCAGGCGATCACGGGCGCGTCGAAGGGCGACGTTGTGCTCATCGCCGGCAAGGGCCACGAGAAGTATCAGGAGATCGGTGGACGGACGCTGCCGTTCGACGACGTGGCGGTGGCACGGGAAGGGTTGGAGGCGCGGCGCGTGAAGTCGCGCGCGGGGTGAGTCGGGTTCGGCTGACGCTCGGATGGATCGCGCAGGCGGTCGGCGGAGTGCTGACCGGCGGCGAGGCGGACACGGAGATCGCTGAAGTCGTCATCGACAGCCGCGTGGCGGCCACAGGCGATCTGTTCGTGGCCATCCGAGGCCCACGGTTCGACGGGCACGATTTCGTAGCGGACGTCATGGCGCGCGGCGCTGCTGCCGCCGTCGTGGAACGGGGATTCAGTACAGGGGTGCACGAGGGCGACGCGGCGCGAGCCGTCATCGCCGTCGGCGATACGGTGACGGCGTTGCAGGATCTGGCGCACGCGGTGCGAACAGCCTCCGGCACGCGGGTGATCGCGATCACGGGCAGTGCGGGCAAGACGACGACGAAGGAAACGATCGCGGCGTTCCTGGAACGCCGCAACACAGTCGTGAAGAACAAGGGCAACCTGAACAACCACATCGGCCTGCCGCTGTCGCTGATGCAGGTGCGGCAGGGGCCCGACGTGGCGGTGATGGAACTGGGGATGAATCACGCAGGGGAGATCAGCACGCTGGTGGCGATTGCCGAACCGGACGTCCGCGTCTGGACGAACGTCGGCGACGCGCACATCGGCTTCTTTGCGTCTCCCGATGCCATCGCCGACGCCAAGTCCGAGATCCTCGAGCGCGCCACGCCATCGACCGTGCTGGTTTGCAACGCGGACGATCCACGCGTGATGGCGCGCGCACCGCGGTTCGCGGGCCGGACCGTCACATTCGGCATCGACAACAGCGCCGACGTGCGCGCGACCGGCGTCGAGGATCGTGGCCTGGCCGGGATGCGGGCACGCGTGGTCACGCCAGCCGGCGAGGCGGTCATCGACTCGCCGCTCCTTGGCCGTGGCAATCTCTCGAACGTTCTCGCGGCGACGGCGGTTGCGATCGATGCCGGCATCCCGCTCCAGGAGGTGGCCGATGCCGCAGCCAGGCTGCGGCCGGCTGCGCGACGCGGCGCCGTTCACCGGCTGGCGAACGGCGTGACCGTCGTGGACGACTCATACAACTCCAGCCCGGCCGCCCTCGCGAAAGCACTCGATGTCATCGCCAGGGAACAGGGCGCAACCCGGAAGGTTGCGGTGCTCGGCGAGATGCTGGAGCTCGGCGAGCATGCGCTCAGGCTGCACGCGGAGAGCGGGCGCGCCGTTCAGCGCAGCGGCATCGATCTTCTGTACGCCGTTGGCGGTGATGCCGCCCGGGCGCTTGCGGCTTCCGCGGTCCAGGCCGGCATGGCGCCCGCGGCGGTGACGCACTTCGCGACCAGTGAAGAGGCAGCGCCGGTCATCGCGCGTGCCGTCCGATCCGGCGACGTCGTCATGGTCAAGGGGTCACGCGGCATTCGCACCGACCTGATCGTCGATGCCCTTGCGGCGGAGCGCGCCTGATGCTGTACCTGCTGCTGTGGAAGAGCGTGGGCGCAGAGATCGTGCCGCGCTTTCCGGATTTGCCGCTGCAAGTGCTCCTGAATGTGACGAGGTACAACACGTTCAGAACCGCTGCCGCGAGCCTGACGGCCCTCGCCATCAGCCTGATGCTCGGCCCGTGGATGATCCGCAGGTTGCGCGACTTCCAGATCGGCCAGGTCATCCGCCACGAGGGGCCCGAATCGCATCGCGCCAAGGCCGGAACGCCCACGATGGGAGGGCTGCTGATCCTGTCGTCGGCGTTCATTCCTACACTGCTGTGGGCAGATCTGGAGAACGCGTACGTCTGGATCGCAATGCTCGCCATGCTTGGCTTCGGCGCTGTTGGCTTCGTGGACGACTACCTCAAGATCGTGCGCCGCTCGCATCATGGTCTGATTCCGCGCTACAAGCTGGGCGGCCAGGCGCTGGTCGCGCTTGGTGTCGGCGGCGCGTTGCTGCTCCTTGCCGACCAGAATCCGCCGCTCTACAACACGCGCGTGATCTTCCCGTTCTTCAAGAACCTGATTCCGGACCTCGGTGTTCTGTACCTGCCGTTTGCCATGTTCGTCCTCGTGTCATGGTCGAACGCGGTGAACCTGACCGATGGTCTCGATGGCCTTGCCATCAGCACGTTCGGCATCGCGGCCGCGACCTTCACCGCGCTCGCCTACGTCACGGGCCACGCACAGCTCGCGGCGTATCTGGATCTCGTCCGCTTCCCCGGAACAGGCGAGCTGACGATCTTCTGCGGGGCCATGGTCGGCGCAAGCCTCGGCTTCCTCTGGTACAACTCGTTTCCCGCGGAGATCTTCATGGGGGACGTCGGCTCGCTGGCGCTCGGCGGCGCGCTCGCGACGGTGTCCGTCCTGATCAAACAGGAACTTCTCCTCGTCATCGTCGGCGGCGTCTTCGTGATGGAAGCGGCGTCGGTGGTGATTCAGGTGGCCTCGTTCAAGCTGACCGGCAAGCGCGTGTTCAAGATGTCGCCGCTCCATCACCACTTCGAGCTCAGTGGATGGAGCGAGCCGAAGATCATCGCCCGGTTCCTGATCCTCGCGGTCATCTTTGCGTTGTTCAGTCTCACGACGCTGAAGCTGCGGTGATGGGATGGCAGGGAGCGACTTCTCGGTCAACGGGCGCCGCGTCGTG
This sequence comes from Vicinamibacterales bacterium, assembly GCA_035537775.1. Taxonomy (GTDB): domain Bacteria; phylum Acidobacteriota; class Vicinamibacteria; order Vicinamibacterales; family UBA2999; genus Gp6-AA40. The sequence goes on from DATLLQ010000034.1 coordinate 12,957, forward strand.
GTGGTCGGCGCCGCGCGCAGCGGGATTGCGGCGGCGGAGCTGCTGGTACGGAGGGGGGCTCGCGTGACGCTGACCGAAACGCGGGCGACGTTCGAACAGGCTGATCGCCTTCGGGAGTCGGGTGTGGCGCTCGAACTGGGCGGCCATCAGCCATCGACGCTCGCCGGCGCGGATCTGGTGGTCGCGAGTCCGGGCGTTGCCCTCGAGCAGCCGGTGTTCGAGGCCGCACGGGCCCGTGGCGTCGAGATCATTGGCGAGCTCGAGCTGGCGTGGCGGTGGGTGAAGGGCCCGGTCATCGCCGTGACCGGCACGAAGGGAAAGTCGACGACGACCACGCTGATCGGACGGATGCTGCGCGAGGCCGGGCGTGACGTGCTGGTGGGTGGCAACATCGGCGTGCCGTTGAGTGCGCAGGTGGACGACTCGACGCCCGGAACCGTGCACGTCGTCGAGACGAGCAGCTTCCAGCTCGAAACGACGACCACATTCCGGCCGTGGATTTCGCTCTGGCTCAACTTCGCGGCCGATCATCTCGATCGCCATCCGTCGATTGAGGCCTACGCCGACGCGAAGGCGCGGGTGTTCGCGAACCAGACCCCGGACGACTGGGCGGTCGTCAATGCCGACGACCCCGTGGTCATGGACAAGGTGGCGGCATCGCGTGCCCGCCGCGAGCTCTTTTCGCCGAGCGGCGCAATCGACCGAGGCTTTGTTGCCGAGGGCGACTGGATTGTGAGGCGCACCGCGGCTGGAAGCGACCGCCTGGTGCCCATGTCGGCCATCGAGCTGACCGGCCGCCACATGCAGCACAACGTGACGGCGGCGGTGGCGGTGAGCACGATCGCCGGAGCCGATCCGGCAGCGATGCGGTCGGCGCTCAAGGACTTTCACGGCCTCCCCCATGTCATGGAGCCCGTGGCGACGGTCCGCGGTGTCCGCTTCGTCAACGACTCGAAGGCGACGAATGTCGAAGCGGCGCGCCGATCGATAGAAAGCTTCGATGGCCCCGTCGTCGCCATCATCGGTGGCCTGTTCAAGGGTGGCGATCTGCGCGAGTTGAGAGATCCGCTCCGGGCGCGCGAGGGATCGGTAGTGGCGATCGGCGAGGCCGCGCCGCTCGTCCACGCGGCGCTGGATGGTGTCGTGCCCGTGCAGGACGCGCGGTCGATGCCCGAGGCGGTCCGTACGGGATATGGCCTGGCCGGTGGCCGCGGCGTGGTGGTGCTGGCGCCGGCGTGCGCGAGTTTCGACTGGTTCCGTGACTACGCGGAGCGTGGCCTGGTGTTCAAGGACGCGGTCCGCACGCTGGAGGAGGAACTGAAGACCCCCTGAGGAGGGAGAAGAGCCGCAGTCATCAGTCGGCCCGGCGCGAGTGGGAGCTCACCGCTGGGAACGCCGACTACCCCGTGTCGGCGAGGTGGGTGTCCCATTCCACGGGCCTACTGGTGACTGCGGCCAGCGATCTTATGCGATCCGCCTTCGCGCTGCCGCGGGACGGCGGACAGGCACGGAGGGTATGTCGGTCATTCGGGCGGCGACCTTTATAGATGTGGTGCGCGGACCTTCTGGTCCGCCTGGTGATAAACGTGGCGAGAAAGCTCAAATCAGACAAGGCCCTGTTCGTCGCCACCATCCTGCTGGTGTGTGTCAGCGTCGTGATGGTGTACAGCGCCTCCGCTCACCTGGGGCGCGACCTCCACGACGACCCGTACTATTTCCTGATCCGTCAGGGGCTCTGGGCGATGCTCGGCGTGGCGATCATGGCCGTGGCCATGCGCATCGACTACCGCACGTACAAGAACGAGGCGCTGATCTGGACCGTCCTTGCCGCGGTCGCGATGCTGCTCGTCGCGGTGCTGGTCTTCGGCGACGAAGTCAACGGCGCCCGCCGCTGGATCGGGTTCAAGATCCTCAGGTTCCAGCCGTCGGAGCTCGCGAAGATCGCCTGCATCCTCTTCGCTGCGCTGATGCTCGACCGGCGGATGCATCGCATCAACGAGATCTCGTACTCGCTCCTGCCGATCGGCATCGTCACCGTGGCGATTGCCGGGTTGATCGCCGTGGAGCCGGACGCCGGCACGGCGATGTCGCTGCTGCTGGTCGTGGGCATCATGGTGTTCTCAACCGGTCTCAGCTACCGCTATATCGCCGGAGTGGCCCTCGTCGCTATCCCGACGGTGCTGGTGTACGTGTTGTCGGCAGACTACCGCCGCGACCGGCTCCGTGCGTGGTTGGACCCGTGGGCGTTCCGGCGTGACGAGGGCTTTCAGATCATTCAGTCGTTTCTTGCCATTGGATCGGGCGGCGTCTTCGGGGTCGGTCTCACCGAAGGCTTGCAGAAGCGTTTCTATCTGCCGGAGCCGCACAACGACTTCATCTACGCGGTTGTCGGTGAGGAGCTCGGGCTGATCGGCACCACCGCCGTGCTGTTGTGCTTCTGCGTGATCGTGTGGCGCGGACTGCAGGTGGCGTTGAAGGCCGAGGACCGGTTTGGCTCGCTCGTCGCGCTCGGGATCACGATGATGATCGCGGTTCAGGCCTTCGTGAACATCAGCGTCGTGCTGGGGCTTCTGCCGACGAAGGGCATTCCGCTTCCGCTCATGAGCAGCGGTGGCTCGTCGCTTGTCGTGAGCCTGCTCGCCATCGGCATTCTGTTGAACATTTCGCAGCACGAATCGGCGGATGCGTGAAGGAATTGTCCGTGCTGATCGCCGGCGGCGGCACAGGCGGCCACCTGTACCCGGGTGTCGCCGTTGCTCGTGCGTTGATCGCACGCGTGCCGGATGCCAGGGTGACCTTCGTTGGAACGTCGGCAGGAATAGAGGCGCGAGTGATTCCGCGCGAAGGATTTCCGCTGGAGGTGATTCGCAGCGCCGGATTGAAAGGAAAGTCGTTGCCCGCTCTGGCTCGCGGGCTCGCCCTGCTGCCGCTCGGTGTGCTCGATGCGGCGCTGGTGATCGCAAAGATACGTCCATCGGTGGTGCTCGGCGTCGGCGGCTACAGCTCGGGGCCGGTGGTGATGATCGCGGCGTTGCGCGGCATTCCCACGATGCTCATGGAGCAGAACGCGGTTCCCGGTCTGACCAATCGTTCGTTGGCGAGGTTCGTCAAGGCGGCGGCGGTGACCTACGGCGAGACGGTTCCGTTCTTCGGTCGCAAAGCGTTCGTGGCAGGGAATCCGGTGCGGCCGGAGTTTTTCGAGACACAGGGGGCATATGACGAGCACAGTCAGCCGCCGGGTGCGGCTCGGGTCCTAGTCTTTGGCGGCTCTCAGGGCGCGCACGCGATCAACGTGGCCATGGTGGAGGCGGCGGCGCGGCTGGCAGCCGCCGAACCACGACTGGCGATCACGCATCAGACAGGAGAGCGCGATGTGGAGGTGGTCCGTGATGGGTACCGGCGCGCCGGCATCGAAGCCCGGGTCGAGCCGTTCCTTTTTGCCATGGACCGCGAAATGAAGTCGGCCGACCTGGTCATCTGCCGCGCCGGGGCGACCACCCTCGCGGAGCTGACCGCGGCCGGCCGGCCGTCGATCCTCGTACCGCTGCCAACGGCCACCGACGATCACCAGCGCAGGAATGCGGAGGCGCTCGTGACGCAGGGAGCGGCACGGATGATCGAGCAGAAGGACCTCACCGGTGAACGCCTCGCCGCGGAGATCGTGGCGCTTGCCGGTGATGCGCAGGGACGACTGGAGATGGGTGGCCGCGCCAGACGGATGGCGCGGCCGGATGCCGCCACCGTGATCGTCGACAAGGTGCTGGAGCTTGCACGGTGATCTTCACCCGCCTGCGCGCCTGCGGCGCTTCGGCGGGACAAGCCGACGAGATCTGATGCTTGGCCGCACGCGCCGCGTGCACTTTGTCGGCATCGGCGGGATCGGGATGAGCGGCATCGCGGAGCTGCTCGCGAACCTCGGGTACGAGATCAGCGGGTCGGATGCCAAGGGGTCGGAGGTGACGGCTCGCCTCCAGCAGCGTTTCAAGGTGCGCGTGTCCGAAGGACATGCGGCGGCGAACGTCGGCGACGCCGACGTGGTCGTCGTGTCGTCGGCAATCCGGCGGACGAACCCGGAGATTGCGGAGGCCGAGCGCCGCGGCATCCCGGTGATCCCGCGGGCGGAGATGCTGGCCGAGCTGATGCGCCTGCATTTCGCGATCGCGGTTGCCGGATCGCACGGCAAGACGACGACGACGTCGATGATTGCGCTGGTGCTGGAGCGGGCCGGGCTCGATCCCACCGCGGTGATCGGTGGACGGCTGAGCGTCTTCGGGAGTAATGCGAGGTTGGGGGACAGCGAATACATGGTGGCGGAGGCGGATGAAAGCGATCGGTCGTTCCTGATGCTCTGGCCGTCGATCGCCGTCGTCACCAACATCGACCGGGAGCACATGGAGAGCTACGGGAGCCTCGACGCGCTGCAGCAGGCGTTCGCCGACTTCGCGAACAAGGTGCCGTTCTACGGCAGCGTTGTCGCCTGCGCGGATGACCCGAATCTGGCCGCCGTGCTTCCGCGAGTGAAACGGCGCGTGATGACCTACGGCTTTGACCGGAATGCCACTGTCTTCGCCGACGGCGTCGAGGTGGGCTCGTTCGGCGGCCGATGCTCGGTGCACATGCAGGCCGGTGCGGAAACCACGCGTCTGGGCCTCTTGGAGCTGTCCGTCCCCGGCCGACACAACCTTCAGAACGCGCTGGCTGCAGTGGCCGTTGGCGAGCGGCTGGGTCTCACGTTCGAGCAGGTGGCGGGCGCGCTTCGCGACTTTGCCGGCGCCGAGCGTCGCTTCGAGCGGCATGGCGAGCCGGGCGGAGTCGTCGTGATCGACGACTACGGACATCACCCGACGGAGATCGCCGCGGTTCTTGCGGCCGCGCGGGCCACGCTCAATTGCCGCCTGATCGTCGCCTTCCAGCCGCATCGCTACAGCCGCACGGCGCAGCTGCTGGACGAATTCGGCCCGGCGATGAAGGACGCCGACGAGATCGTGCTCACCGACATTTACGCGGCCGGCGAAGAGCCCGCTCCCGGGATCACCGTGGACGTACTTGCCGAGTCGATTCGCCGAGGCTCAGGCCGCACGGTTGTCGTGGTTCCGTCGATTGATGACGTGATCCCGCGGTTGCTCCAGATCGCTCGCCCCGGTGACGCGGTGATCACACTCGGAGCCGGATCGATTGGCGCGCTTCCGCGAAAGCTCGTGGACGCACTGGAACAAAGGAAGGCAGGACGCTGATGCCGGTTGCTGCTCCAGCAGACAAGCGGTTCAGACGATCACACGTCCATCCGGCGAGGAAGCGCCGTTGGATGCCGTCGGGGAAGACGCTGGTGATCGTCGCGGTGACGTCGATCGCCACGCTGTATGTCGCATCGCGCGCTGCCGGCCTCGTGCTGTCCACGTTGACGATCACCGACATCGACATCAAGGGCACCCAGAGGATGGCACCGGGAGAGGCGCTGGCGCTGCTCGACGGGCTGCGCGGCTCCAGCATGGTGACCGTCAGGCTCGAAAGCTGGCGCCAGAAGCTCCTCGAGGCTCCGTGGGTCGATGACGTCGCCATGCGGCGTGTGTTTCCACGAACCGTGACGGTGGTCATCACCGAACGCCAGCCGCTTGGCATCGGCAAAATCAGGGACGGCCTGTACCTGCTCGATCGGGACGGCCTCGTCATTGATGCATTCGGCCCGAAATACGCCGAGTTCGATCTTCCGATCATCGACGGACTGAGCGGCGGCGACGGCTCCACCGACGAGGCACGCGCGGCGCTGGCTGGACGGGTGCTCGGAGAACTGCAGCGCCGGCCGGACCTGGCTCGCCGCGTCTTCTGGGTCGACGTCTCGAATCCGGACGACGCGGTGGTGATGCTGAAGGACGACACATCCCTCGTGCACACAGGGGATGACCAGTTTGTCGAACGTGTGCAGGCGTATCTCGACTACGCACCGCGGCTGCGGGACAACGTGCCGCAGATCGACTCCGTCGACATGCGATACGGCGAACGAGTGTTCGTGAAGCCGCAAGGCACAGCAGGCAGGTAGGCAGGAGGCTCAGTGGCCCGCAAAGAGCGATACGTGGTTGGACTCGACGTCGGTACGTCGGCCGTCGTCTGCATAGTCGGCGAAACGCTGGACGACGGCAGTCTCGACGTCGTCGGCATTGGCGCCGCCGAATCGCGCGGCATCAAGCGCGGGGTCGTCGTCAACCTCGAGGCCGCGGTGGACTCGATCAAGAAGGCGATCGAGGAGGCCGAGCTGATGGCCGGCATCGAGGTGGACTCGGTGCACCTGGCGCTGTCGGGGCCGCACGTCAAGGGCTTCAACAGCCGCGGCGTGATTGCCGTGGCGGGAAAGAACCGCGAGATCACCAGGGACGATGTCCGCAGGGCCATCGACGCCGCGAAAGCGGTGGCGCTGCCGACCGGCCGCGAGATCCTCCACGTGCTGCCGCAGGATTTCGTCGTGGACGAGCAGGACGGCATCGGCGCGCCCGTTGGCATGACGGGTGCCAGGCTCGAAGTCAACGTGCACGTGATCACCGGAGCCGTGTCGTCGACGCAGAACATCGTCGCCTGCGTCAATCGTGCGGGCGTGGCGGTGTCGGACACCGTCATCGAGCAGCTGGCCGCGGCCGAGGCCGTGCTGACGCCGGACGAGAAGGAGCTCGGCGTCGCGCTCGTGGACATCGGCGGTGGCACCGTCGATCTCGCGATCTTCGAAAGAGGAAGCCTCTGGCACACCGGCGTCGTGGCCATCGGCGGCGACCATTTTACGAACGACATCGCCGTCGGACTTCGCACGCCAATCCCCGACGCGGAAAAGGTCAAGCGCAAGAACGGCTGCGCGCTGTCGTCGATGGTGGACGAGGATGAGACCATCGAAGTCGCAAGCGTCGGAGGACGCAAGCCGCGCGTGATGGCGAGGCGGATTCTCTCGGAGATTCTTCAGCCGCGGGCGGAGGAGACGTTCCATCTGGTGTGGGACGAGATCAGGCGCGCCGGCTACGAGAAATCGCTGAATTCCGGGATCGTGCTGACCGGTGGCGGCTCGATTCTCGAAGGGATGCCGGAGATCGCCGAGCAAATTTTCGATCTGCCGATTCGGCGTGGAAGCCCGGTCGGCGTCGGCGGGCTGGCCGACCACGTCAACAGTCCGGTGTTCGCGACGGCGGTTGGAGTCGTGCTCTACGCGCATCGTAATCGCGTGCCCGAGCCGTCGCGCGGCGGCGCCGGGGCGTTCAGCCGGGTGGCGGGACGGCTGCGAGGGATTTTCAAGGAGTTTTTCTGAACCACGAAGGCTACGAAGCCATCGAAGGACACGAAAAGAGTTCATGGGAACGGAGGCTCAGATGAAAGAGGCGGAGAAGCTGCGACTAACGCTGGATCCGGAAACCCGGCGTGCGGCCGCAATCAAGGTGGTTGGCGTCGGCGGGGGCGGCAGCAACGCCGTGAACCGGATGGTGGAAGTGGGCCTCAGTGGGGTGGAGTTCATCGTCGCCAACACCGACGTGCAGGCACTCGATTACAACAAGGCCGCCGTCAAGGTGCAGATCGGCAACAAGCTCACGAAGGGGCTTGGCGCGGGTGCTGATCCCAACATCGGACGTCAGGCGGCGCTCGAGGACACCGAGTCGATCATCCATGCCCTGTCGGGCGCGGACATGATCTTCGTGACGACCGGCCTCGGCGGCGGCACGGGCACCGGTGCGGCGCCGGTGATTGCCAGCCTGGCGAGCGAGCTCGGCGCGCTGACGATTGCGGTCGTGACCAAGCCCTTCCGCTTCGAAGGCAAGAAGCGGTTGATACAGGCCGAGGCCGGCCTCGAGGCGCTGCGCGAGTGTGTGGACACGGTGATCACGATTCCGAACGAGCGGCTGCTCTCGATCATCGATCGCAAGACATCGCTCACGCAGGCGTTCACGATGGCGGACGATGTGCTCCGTCAGGCCATTCAGGGCATCTCCGATCTCATCCTGGTGCCGGGTCTCATCAACCTGGACTTTGCCGATGTCAAGACGATCATGTCCGGCATGGGAGTCGCCATGATGGGCACCGGCGTTGGTGAGGGTGACGGCCGCGCGATGCTGGCAGCGCAGCGAGCGGTGTCGAGCCCGCTGCTCGAGGACGGATCCGTCACCGGCGCCCGGGGCGTCATCATCAACGTGACGGGCGGCCCCGACATGTCGCTGATGGAAGTGAACGAGGCGTCGTGCGTGATCCAGGAAGCCGCGCACGAGGACGCCAACATCATCTTCGGCGCCGTGGTGGACCCGAATCTCGACGGCAAGATAAAGATCACCGTCATCGCGACCGGGTTCGACAAGGGCACTCGTGCAGCGCTGCCGACCCCGACCGACCTGACGCCGTACAAGGAGCATCTGGCCGCGACGTCGGTTGCTCGCGCGGCGGTCGAGCAGCAGGCGCCGGCCCCGCAGCAGGCCTCGGCGCAGCAGATGGCCTCGCCCCAGGTGTCAGCGACGCAGACGAGCTTCGCGGCATCGGTGGCAGTCAACCGCCGGCCGCCCATCGAGCTGAGCCCGCTGGCCGCGGCGGCCAACGGGGGATCAGGCGATCACACGTTCGAGCTCGAGTCGCCCTACGACATGCCCGCGTTCCTGCGCCGGCAGAACTGATGACGGATGGGTAAGGCCGACCTGAAGGTCGGCCTCTACCGTTTCTGCGCCCGTTGCTGACGCCGTAGGCCCGCCGCGGTCCCGGCTGTACACTAGGTAGACCCACGGGATACGCGAGCGCCGCCGCCTGAGCGCGAGCTCGCGCACGATTGGCCGCCTCCCCGGCTCACTCACGGCGCACATGAAGAAGGAATGGCAACAGCGCGAGCGTGCTCTCCAACTCCTGTCGAAGGAGGTGGGATACGTACGCAAGCCGCACGGCGGAAAGCTGCGCGTGGCCCTTGCCTTTCCGAACACGTACTTCGTCGGGATGTCCAACCTTGGCTTTCAGACGGTCTACAAGCTCTTCAACGAGCAGCCTGACATCGTCTGCGAGCGCTTCTTTCTGCCGCCGAAGACCGAGCTGGCGGCGCAGGTGGCTTCCGGCGCGCCGCTCATCACGCTCGAATCGCAGACTCCGGTACGCGACTTCGACGTGGTGGCGTTTTCGGTGTCGTTCGAGTGGGACTACACCAACGTCCTGACGCTGCTTCGGCTCGCGGGCATTCCGGTTCGCGCCGACCAGCGCACGGGCCTCGATCCGCTCGTGTTGATCGGCGGCGCCGTGACCTTCGTCAACCCCGAGCCGCTGGCGCTGTTTGCGGACGTGATTGCCGCGGGCGAAGGGGAGGCGCTGATTCCGTCTTTGGTGCAGGCATTCACTACGGCCACCGATCGTGATGATCTGCTGCGGCGGCTGGTAGCGGAACGCGGTTACTACGTGCCGTCGTTCTACGACGTGCACTACGCAGCGGATGGGACGATCACGTCGTACGCTCCGCGCGCGGGGACCGGAGCGCCGCCAGTGGTCAGGAAGGCCGCGCTGAAAACCACGGAAGCCGTGGACCCTCCGGCCACGACCATCTTCACGCCCGAGACCGAGTTCGGCTCGCGCTTCCTGGTGGAAGTCGTGCGCGGTTGCGCGAACCTCTGCCGGTTCTGCTGGGCGGGATACAACTACCTGCCGGTGCGCGCGTTTCCGAAGGATCGCATCCTCGAACTGGCGAAGCGGGCCCAGCCGTACTCGAGCAAGGCCGGCCTCGTGTCGATCGCGTTGTGCGACCACCCGGAGATCGAGAGCATCCTGACGGAGCTCGTGGACATGGGCTACGCGATCAGCCCGGCATCCCTGCGGCTCGACGACCTGACGCCCACGATCCTGGATCTGCTGCGCCGCAGCGGAGAGCGGACGATCACCATCGCTCCCGAAACCGGGTCGGACCGCCTCCGCCGCGTCATCAACAAGACGGTGACGAACGACGAGATCCTCAACGCCGCCGAGATGATCTTCGCTGCCGGGTTCGAGAACCTGAAGCTGTACTTCATGATCGGGCTGCCGACGGAAACCGACGATGACCTGACGGCGATCCGCGACCTGACACTGCAGCTTCGCGACATCATGCTCAGGCATGCCCGCCCCCGCGGCCAGATCGGGCGCATCGTCGGCAGCGTCAACCCGCTGGTGCCGAAGCCCGGGACGGCCTACCAGTGGCTGCCGATGGTCGGCGATCGCGACATCGAGCGCGCGATCAAGCGGACCCGCACGCTGATGGCCGATATCGACAACGTCTTCTTCAACATCAAGTCTGAACGCCATTCGTTCTACCAGGCGCTGCTGTCGCTGGGCGACAGGCGCGTTGCTCCCGCCATCGAGGCGGCCGAACGCAACGGGGGCAACTGGCGCGCCGCCGTCGCCGAAGCGGGAGTCGATGCCGACTTCTTCGTGTTCCGCGACCGATCGTCCGACGCCGTGCTGCCATGGGACATCATCGACGGCGGCATGAAGGACGCGTTCTTCCGCAACGAGTTCGAGAAGGGACTCCGCGAGGAATGGACGCTGCCGCCGAAACGGCAGAAAGAGAACGCCCGCCTGCTTCCCGTGCTCCAGTAGGGCATCCCTTCAGGGGTGCCGGCGCCGAAGACGCCCCTAAAGGGGCGCCCTACGATGCGACCGCAGCCTTCTCCTCGTACTCGGCATAGGCCTGAAGGATCAGCTCGCGCAGCCGTTCCTGCGCAGCCGCCTCTCCATTCGTCGGCCTGAGCAGCGCGAACGAGCGGCGCTCTCCGCCGACGGTGTACTGCCGGGCGGGGAACGTCACGTTGCGGCCGTTGCCGGTCCGCCGTTCCCAGATCGAGAACCCGATCAGCTTGAGACCGTCGAGGACGCCCTCGGTGAAATGCAGTTCCGCGTCGGCGAGTTTTCCCGGCGGGTTGTTCTTTTCGCTCTGAGTAATTTTGACGACCATGGCTTCCTCCATGTGCTGACCGTCATCGCAAAACGTCCGCCCAGATCGCGAATCATCAGCTGTCGCCGCATCGTCATGACCGTCAAGGGTTTGAAGGATCGTTGCGCCCCTGGCCACAAGAGCGCGCGCGGCGGATCGTCAACCGCAGTTGCTCCACATGGTGGGCAAGTAGCGGGAGGTCAGGACTGGCCTTATCCGCGGACGAGCATGACCTGAGCGATCGCCAGTTCCCGGGAATGTGTGATCGTCAGCAGTGAGCCGGTCGCGCCCATTTCGGCGAAACGCTTGGCCGCCCCTCCGTGAAACTGCAGCTGCGGTGGGCCGTGGCGGCGGACCACTTCGATTCCCGTCCAGAACACTCCGCGCGAGTGGCCTGTCCCCAGCGCCTTCATCGCCGCTTCCTTGGCGGCAAAGCGGGCGGCAAATGAGGACGCGAAGTCCTTGCGGCGGCGGCAGTACGCGACCTCGCCGGCCGTGAAGACGCGATCAACGAACCGGTCGCCCCACCGTTCGATCGACTCGGCGATGCGGTGAATCTCCGTTGCGTCGATCCCGATCCCGACAATTTCCATGTACGGGGATCCTAGTTGGATAGTTAGATAGTTGGATAGTTAGATAGTTCGTAGGATGACCCTTCCACACGTTCCGGACTCGTTTTATTGGACGACGGCCCCCTGGGGCGCGGCGCTGAGATGCCGCGCGCTCGAGCCGTTCGCGACGCACCTGTTTACGACGCGGCAGCTGTCGCTCTCGTCGCCGGCTGACTATGAGCAGCTCGCGCAGGCCGTGGGTGTCGATCGCGTCCTCGCGCTGACTCAGGTGCACGGCTCATCGGTGACGGTGGTGCGTCGCGGCGCGCCTGCGCCCGAACCGCGCCCGGAAGCGGACGCGTTTGTGTCGGACTCGCCGGACGTCGCTGTCGCGGTTCGCGCCGCGGACTGTGTCCCGTTGTTGATGGCTGATACGGTGACAGGAGCCGTCGCCGCTGTGCATGCCGGCTGGCGCGGCACGGCGGCGCGGGTCGCGGTTGCCGGGTTGAACGCGATGGAACGCGAGTTCGGCACGCGGCCGGCGAATGTATTGGCCGCGATCGGCCCCAGCATCGGACGGTGCTGTTATCTGGTGGGCTCCGATCTGGTGGATGCGTTCGCCGCGGCAGGCCACGAGCGGTACCTGATCGATCGCTGGTTCTCGACGCCAGGACGCGGCAGGGCTTGGCCCGCCGAGGCCTCTGGCGGAGGCGGGCCGCAACTGCGCCTCGACGTGGCCGGCGCCAATCGCGATCAGCTGATTCTTGCCGGAGTGCCGGAAGGGCAGATTTACGACGCTGGTCTGTGCACGGCGATGCACCTCGACGTGCTGACGTCGTATCGCGCGGAAAAAGAAAACGCCGGCAGGATCGCCGGCGTGATCAGATCTCACGGGCGGCACCCCTGAAGGGGTGCCCTACGACTGGCGCGAGATCCGGCTAAAGCCGGACACTACGTCGACGAGGCCGCCTCGTCCATCGCCTCGTTGGCGAGGCGGTCGGCGTCCTTGTTGAACTCGCGCCGCACGTGCTCGAAGGTCACCTTTCCGACGCGACGTACGAGGCTGACGGCCTCGGCGTAGAGCGGTTGCAGCCCTTCGTTCTTCACCCGGTACTGCCCCTTCATCTGCTTGACCAGCAGCTCTGAGTCCGAGCGGATGTGAAGCGTGCGGATG
>DATLLQ010000035.1:0-5909 GCA_035537775.1 Vicinamibacterales bacterium
CCGGCGGTCGGCGCACTACGACGGCCTGGCGCTCGATTTCCAGTCATCCGACCCGGACCGGCTGTCCGCGACATTCAAACAAGCGGGCTACCGCGTCCTGTGGAAGGTGCCTGGCCATTTCGGGCACGTACACGTGGAGCAGGACTGGCCGGGCAGTATGTGGCCGGTCGCGCGATCGGATGATGCGATGCGCGATTCGTCGCCGAAGCGTCCGCGACGCAACCAGCGGATTGGCGGGTAGGAACGCGTGGCCGTCAGACTCGCGCTCATCGTCGCGCTGATGTGCCTCACCCCGGTGCGGTTGTTTGCGCAGGGACGGGCGGCACCGCTGCAAGGCGTGGATGCCGTAACCGTCAAGGTTTCGATCGCCGCGCCGCCGGATATTTTGCCCACTGGGCTCACAGCGGTCCGGCTGCAGACGCTCGTCGAGCTCAAGCTGCGCGCGTGGGCGCTGCGTGTGATGCCGGCGGCGGAGGACGCAATGGTCCCCGGGATCCGGCCGCATGTCGAACTCGAAGTCACCATGCTCGAAACACGAGCGGTGCAGAAGCTGGCCGGCTACGCGTTCTTCATGCGCCTCGTGGTCGGTGAAGCAGGCACCAGCCTCCGCAACGGCGCCTCGGTGCTCAACGAGCTGTGGTCGCATTCGTTTCTGAATGTCAGCGACCAGAAGACCGTCGTCGCGGATATGGAACGATCGACAGGAGAGCTCGTAGACCAGTTCGTCAACGAGTGGTTGCGAACGCGCCACCCCCTGCCATAAGCGTTATCGTCGCTGGCCAGCGCAGCGACATCCTTGACCTGCGCCGCCGCCGATAGCGACGGGCGCGTCATCGCTGCGAGATTAACAGAGCTGGCGGCGGGCTGCTGCACACGAACGATCGCGGAGCAGCCAACGTATGATCTGGCCAGTCCGGCCGCCATGACGCCTGATCTCCGGTCCAACGAAGATCCAGATTCCGACCCGAGCGTCTCGAGCGGGTCGTTCGACACGGTCACGACGGCTCCCGAGGCCGACGGCTCCGAACACACGCACCCGATGTCCGTCGCCCGGCGCGCCTCGCCCGGCCAACTGCCGATCTGGGTGCAGGCGGTCATTGCCGTTGCCGTCGTGCACATCGGCGTCTCGCTCATTCTGTATTTTTCGGCGCCCTTGCCGGTGGCACCGCAGAGTCCCCGTGACCCGGCGGTTCTTCCGCCGTGGTGGCTGTATGCAGCCCTCGCCTCGACGTTTCTCGCCCTCGGCCTCGGTCTCGTTGTCGCGAACCGCCGCGATGCACGGGCGGCGTGGCTCGGCGGCGTTCTGATCCTTGCGGGGGTGCCGTTCGCAGCACTGCTGCTAGAAGCATCGTCCCGCGCGACGTGGCTGCTCAACGTCCGTCCGGACGCGTTCACCGCGGCACTGTTCTGGTCGTTCCTCGCGCGGTTTCCAACGGAGTTCGAGTCGCCGGCCGCCCGGACAGCGGTCCGTGTGGTGGCCGCGGCCGCCGCCATCGCGGGCTTGTGGTGCGCCATCGCCACTCTGGCGCTGCTGTGGGTGCCTCAAGAGGACGGCTGGCCGTGGCTGATGGCATTCGCGCTCGCTCAGCGAACGCTGTACTGGCCGACCGTCCTGGGATTCGTCGCGCCGACGTTCCCGGTGTTGCTCTGGCGGGCGGCGACGGCGAAGGGCACCGCCCGCCATCAGATCACGCTGTTCGTGATCGGATTGCTGATCGGTTTCGTCCCGTTCACGGTTGAAGTCCTCATCGAAGAGATGGTGCCGGCCTACAGGGCATGGGCGTATGGGCCAACTATGGCGCCATGGATCGGAACGGTCATTTTTGCTGCACTCGCCGTCGTTCCGTTCGTCACGGCCTACTCCGTGCTCTTCGATCGTGTCGTCGACGTACGCGTCGTACTCAGGGCCGCGGCGCAGTACGTCCTGGCACGCTACACGATCGTCGGCGCCACGCTGGTGCCATTTGCAGCGCTCGCCCTGTTCCTGGTCGAGCATCGTGCAGAGCCGATCGTGTCCCTCGTCACCGGAACGCGACCTCTGACACTCGGCAGCGTCATCACCATCGGCCTGGTCTCCTTCCGACTCCGATCCCGGTGGCTGGACGTGCTCGACCATCGCTATTTCCGCGAATCGTACGAGGCTCACGATGTGCTCGGGCGCATCGTCGCGCTGCCCGGAACGAGCGCCGAGGAACTGGCGGACAGCATCTCTCAGGAGCTCGCCCGAACCTTTCACTCGGAGACGCACGTCTTCCTCGCCGACGAAACGCGCACGGCGTTACGGCACACGGGCGAACGGCTGCCTCCAATCGCCGTCGGCTCGAGACTGCTCGACCTGGTTCTCGCCGATCCGCGGCCGATGGATATCGACGTCGACGATCCGCAGTCGCTGCTGTCGCGGCTGCCGGATGAAGAGCAGCACTGGCTCCGCTCCAGCAGCGCGAGCCTGTTGATTTCGCTCCGTTCCTCGCGCGGCAGCCTCGAAGGCGTGCTGTCGCTGACGACGAAGCGGAGCGGGTTGCCATTTTCAAGCGACGACCGGCGCCTTCTGGCGGCGATCGGATCCGTTGCCAGCATGGCGTTCGAGAGCCTGCGGCTGCGCAGCGCGCCGCCGACACCAATCGAGCAGCCTGCGCGTGAATGCCTGCAGTGCCGCCGGCTCACCGCGTTCGAGACGGAGCGCTGCGAATGCGGCGGCGATCTTGTCGTGGCCAATGTGCCTCACGTCTTGAGAGGGACCTTCAAATTCAAGCGGCGCATCGGCGCCGGCGGCATGGGCGTCGTCTACCGGGCGGTGGATCTCACGCTCAACCGCGATGTCGCGATGAAAGCGCTCCCCCGCGTGACGCCGGAACTGATCACGCGGCTGAAGCGCGAAGCGCGCGCGATGGCGGCGGTCACCCATCCGAATCTCGCGGTGATTCACGGCGTTGAAACCTGGCAGGGCATGCCGTTCCTGGTCGAGGAATATCTTGGCGGCGGCACGCTGGCACAGCGCCTGGCCGCGGCGCGCTTCGAGGTCCGCGAGGCGATCGATCTCGGGCTGACGCTGGCCAGCGTGCTGCAGCACATGCACACGAGCGGCGTCATTCATTGCGACATCAAACCGAGCAACATCGGCTTCACGCAGCACGGCACCGTCAAGCTTCTCGACTTCGGCCTCGCGCGCGTCACGCGCGATCTCAATCCAGCGTCCGTGGCCACGGCGAGCGGGCATGGCGGCACGCCCGCCGACGTCGTGCTCGAGACCGGCGGCGGCTGGTTCGGCACGCCGCCGTACATGTCACCAGAGGCCGCTAACGCCGAGCCGGCGGCGCCTTCGTTCGATCTGTGGGCGCTCGCGGTGGTGCTGTACGAGTCGATGGCGGGTGCACGGCCATTCCGCGGACAGGATGCCTGGGAGACGCTCGAAAGAATCAGGACGTCACCGGCGCCTGATATCCGCGATATCTGGTCCGACGCACCGGCGCCGGTCGCGGCGTTCTTCGAAACGGCGCTCGCCCTGGACCCCGCACGGCGACCGCCGGACGCCGGTGCCTTCGGCGCGGCGCTCCGCCGTTTACGCGACAGAATCGGCTGATATAGACTGCACCGCTCCCCTGGGTGACCGTCGACCGCCGGACTTTTTCAACACACGGTTCGTCACGTTTCCCGCAACTCTGTTCGGTCGGAGCCCGTTCGTCGTTTCTACATTCAGGAGGACCACTGTGGCAAAGAAGTCGAGCACGAAAAAGAAGAAGAAGAAGGCCGAAGACATGACCCCTGTGGAAATCGTTCAGGCCTGGCACGACAAGATCGTCGCGAAGCTGAAACCCTGGCACCTCGAACCGAAGTGCTTCACGTTCTTTGAACCGCAACTCAGAAAAAACATCAAGGACCTCCTGGACGCCGGCCAGGTGTTCAGAGCGGCCGACTTGAAGAACAGCCTGAGGGTTGCAAGCGACGCCGCGAAGATCTGCAAGATCCTGCAACCGAAGCCGCACCGCAAGGAGGTCAGGTTCGACACGTTCCAGCTCGTGCTCTTCCTCTGCTCTCAACACCACCTGGTGTGCGACACCGGCGGGGGCCAGGGCGGCTGGTGCAACCTGAACTCGTGAGGACAGCAGCGTGAGCGTCAGCTTCATCAAATGGAATCGCAACGGATTGTGCGGCGCGGCATCCGCTCACATGGCCCTGCACGCGCTGTCGATAGCCGGCGCGACAAAAGGCGACAAAGCCGAGCAGGAGGGAATCTGGACGAGCATCATCAACAACACCATTGGAGGTGTCGGCCCGCCGTGCACCAATGTGGTCTACGAACCGTTCAACAACATGATTCACGACGTGTGCCCGAACGGGATCAAAGTGGTGTGTTGGGAAACGTATCCGACGTCCTTGAAAGCGACCCTGCTGCAATTCATGGGCACAGGGGCCAAGGTACAGTTACGCGAGACAAAATCCGAAACGACCGCCAACAGCCACATCAAAAAGTGCTTGAAACGTGGCGCGGTTCCCATCGTGTTGATTAGTAAGGGCTCGCATTGGGTCGTTGTCGCCAAGTGGGACGAAAACGCGTCCGTCATCACCTATCTTGACCCGGCCGGCGACGGGCCATCGACCGCCGCTCTATGGTTCTGGAACCTCATCAAGATGTCAGCCAACGAGTGCGGGGCGTTCGACAAGAAATACGTCATCGTGGAAGTCGGGCCATGAGTTTGACGCCTGATGCCATTCGCGAGGTCGCAACCGCTGAACGTGGTCGCCTGGCAGCGCTCCGTGAATGGGCGGAGGCCTACAGCGGCGCTCACGAAGAAGACCCGCTGCTCGTACACGTTGCTCTGCCGATGCGCGACTATTACATCGTCCAGTTCGTGAAGGACAACCGTACGTCAGGCCTGATGCTCATCGACGCGGTCAGCGGGAAACTTGGTTCGGTCACCCGCATTGAGTACGCACCGGACACTGTCTATCGCTTTCTGCGACCGGCCGACATTCCACCGCTGGTCGAAAGGTACGCACGCGAGCGGACAACGCGCGACGGCACGCTTTCTTTGGGACAACGGCCGCCCGATCTCCCGGACGACGTCCGCGCCGCCGATGTCAGAGTCCAACCGGTTCTCTACTGGGAACCGTGCGATCAGTCAGTCACGCCGTTCTATCCTCTATACCGAGTCGACTACTCCGGTCCCAACGGCGCCGCCCGATTCCTTGTCCGTGTGGACGGCGAAATCTTTACCGAAATCACCACGGGCGGCCGCGGCCTATAAGCCCGGCATGCCCGCCGCTTCAGCCGCCGCCCGCTCGACATCCTCGAAGTCAATCGTCAGATCCATCGAATGAAAGCGGCTGTGCCGCGTCACGTGGAATCCGAACGGCGTCCCCTGCCATACATGTTCCTCCCAGCCGTGATTCGTCACCGCCGGAAAACCGCTTTCCCTGAACCCTTCGCGAGTCGTATAGCCCGCCTGGCGCGGAAGGATGCTGAACGACTCCGGCAGCAGTGGAGGCGAGAGGTACAGACGACGTAACACCGCCAGCGGCGATTCGCTCCCGAACGCCTCCGGCCACTCGACCTCCGGCCGCAGGACCGGCGTCACGCAGTCGCTCTTATGCGCCGGGTCGGCGAAGAATCGTTCGTGAATGCGATACCCGGTGTCCTGAACCTTGCCGACATACCCTGGACGTTCGACGAAGTGGCGAACCTCGCGAAGGATTCGAGCGACGGTCGTCGGGACCAGCTGGCGTCCGTGCCTTCTCTCCCGCCGCTCGCGGCGGCCGGAGGCGGTGAGGTGGTGGTACCGCCCGGGGTTGAAATCCAGGTCGTGCCGATTCACGCGGCTCAGATCGACGAACGTGCACATGACACTGGGGAAATACCGAAACTTCGTCGCGCGCCGCGGGTGATGCGCTGCGCCAAAAAACGACAGGCT
>DATLLQ010000036.1:0-9985 GCA_035537775.1 Vicinamibacterales bacterium
CGTCCGCCCGCCGGCGCGCCCCGGTTGCCGACATAGACGAACTGCCCACTCGGATGCACACGGACCGTGCTGGCCGTCTGCCCTGGTCTGACACCACCTCCGTCAGACAGCGTGCTTGCGCTGAACGCCGGTGTCGGCTCCATCCCCACGTCGCTCCTCCGGTACACCTGTAGCCTGTTCTGCGCTTCGATCGTCAGGAACACCCAGGGGCGCGTCGGGTGGAAGTCGAGATGGCGCGCGCGGAAACCAAGGCCGTTTTGTGGCGCGATGGAAATCTCATCAGACAGCTTGCCGGTATCGTAACGGAAGACTTTCAGAGCGCCGGGGTCTTCGCGGGAGGATGCCGTTGCTTCGTTGCCGCGAGTGACGACGACGACCGCCCGGTTCGAGGGCAGGACGCGAACCTGATGCGCGTAGATGCCAGCATCGAGCGACGCGCGTTGAGGCACCTCTGCACCCACACCGCCGTCGGCGTTGATCGCGTGAACGAACACCCTGCTGGGATCGTTGTACGCCGAGAGCAGATATCGTCCGGGTCCATCGCCAGTGATGTGGATGGGACGTGAACGCAGAGATGCTGGCGGACCTTGTTGGCGTAGTGCACTACGGGCGTCGACACGGAAGGCCGTGATGCCGTGCTGGTCTCCCCGTGGCTCTACGCCGGAGCCGGTGTAGCTCGAGCCGCCGTTACTCCAGGCGACGTAGAGGAAAGCGCCGTCTGGGGAGGCCCAAGCCTCCTGGACGAAGCCTGGAAGGATCAGGGACGACTTCCGACTCAGCGTCGCGCGCTCCACGTCGACCTCGAACGTGATCAACTCTTCGCCTACGCCGGCGTACACCGCGACGCTCGTCGGTGCCGCGGGGCGCTGGGCGGACACCGCCACAAGACACATCGCGACAATCGTCGTCCCGATGCCGACGCGAGCCACTTGTGTTGGCATGACCGACATCCGCGGATAGTAATGCCGAAGGCGCCAGCCAGGAAGGGGCTGCCGCCGCCCGAGCGCGTGTTCGAGAAGGTCAACGGCGACGATCGCGGCCGGTAGGCAACACTGGCAGGAGTAGAATCTTCGCACCAAGGCCCAAGGACTAAGGACCAAACAGAGGAGGCGAGATGAAGAATCTGGTAGCAGGCGTGGTTCTCGGGGCCGCGATGTTCACGGCCGGAGCGGTGTTCACGGCGTCGAAATCGGACGATGACGTGCTGCGGGAGGCGCGGGATCGGCAGCAGATCGACGAACTGATGTGGCGCTACGCGCGGGCGCTCGACACGGGAGATGCCGACGGTTACGCAGCGCTCTATACGACCGATGGGCAGTTCAGCTCGGGCGCGAACGCAACCAAGGGACGCGACGCGCTGAAGAAGATGATCGCGGGTGCACGCCAGCCTCAGCCGGGCGCGCAGCCGGCTGCCCCACGGCCGCCGATGTATCACACCACTGCGAACCACCAGATTGTTTTCACAGACAAGGACCACGCACGCATCGACGCATACCACATCACGATGGTTGCGGGAGCCGGCCGGGAGACGCCGCCGCGCGTTGCGGGCGTTGGCCGCAGCATCGACGAGCTCGAGCGCGTGAACGGTCAGTGGCTGATCAAGTCACGCAACGTCGCGCCGATGGACTGACGACTACGCCCCGCCCGAACGTGAGCCGCCGATGACCTTGCGCTACCAGCTCCCGTTCGGGCTCTTGATCGCTCCGGACAGAACGGCGCTCCGAACGTCGTCGATTGTCTTGAGGCCGCCTGGGGCGACACCGCCCCACTCGAATCGAGTGGCCGCCGGTGTCCAGTGAAACAGCGCCACCTGCCACGTGTGGGCGATGCCGCCGCGTTCGTAGTAGACGAGGCAATGATCGGTCGAGCATCCGGCTGCGACCAGTCGACGGATCGGTAGCGTCGGATTGCTCCGCACGTCGGTGACCTGAAATTCGGCTTCCGGTTCCGCGATGTCGAGGGTCTGGCTGCCGAACAGCGTCTGCAGCCCGTCGCGAACACCGAGCGGCAGTCCCCTGACGGACGTGACAATCTGGAACTGCTCGGCTTTCACGTGGGCCCGCAGCGCCTCGGACAGCGCAGCGCTTGGCGCCGCCTGGCTACCGGTGACGGCGGCTGACCAGAGGCTCACGCCGATCGCGCAGAAAAGTCGTGTGCGACGCATTCAGACTCGCTTCGCTCGGGCGCGCGACTGTGACACGCCTGAACTCCTCTCTACTTCGGCGTCACGCGAAACAGACCGCCGGGATTCGCGTCTTCGAGCATCCACACCGCACCGTCAGGAGCGACCTCGACGTCGCGAATGCGATGACCAACGCCCCAGCGCTCCGCTGGCGTGGCGCCGCCCTTCCCATCGAACGTGATGCGATTCAGCGACCGCGAGCCCATACCGCCGATCAGCGCTGAGCCCTTCCACTGCGGGAACATTGCGCCGTTGTAGAAGGTCAGGCTGCCGGGCGCGATGACGGGCGTCCAGTAGATGACCGGTTTGGCCAGATCCGGTCGCGTGTCAGGACTGGGGATCGGAGTGCCGTTGTAATTGGTGGCGTAGGACACGAGCGGCCAGCCGTAGTTCTTGCCGGGCTCGATCAGGTTGAGCTCGTCGCCGCCTCGCGGGCCGTGTTCGACTTCCCAGAGCCGGCCGTCAGGCGAGAACGCAAGCCCGTAGGGCGTGCGATGACCAGTGCTCCACGACTCCGCAGGCGCGAGGTTCGATCCGGGGAACGTGTACGTGCTGACGACCGGGGCCGTCTTGGCCAGCTCCGTGTCGCGCGGCGGATCGATCAGGGACACACTCGCCGCACCGGTATTCCCGGCCATCGGGTTGCCCGGCGCCGGCTTGCCGTCGAGCGTCAAGCGCAGGATCTTCCCGAGTTCCTGATTCGGATCCTGGGCGGGCGTCATGCGCTGGCGGTCACCGACCGTGAGGAACAGATACTGACCATCCGGCGAAAAGGCGATCTGCGCGCCGAACTGACCACCCTTTCCCTTGGGCATGTCGCGCCACAGAACGTTGAGTCCATCGAGGCTTGCCGTGCCCTCGCCGATGGCGAGGCTCGCGCGTGCGAGCGCCAGGCTCGACCCGCCGTCGCCTGGTTCTGCATACGTCAGATAGACCTGATGGTCGGTCGCGTAGCGTGGCGACACGAAGACGCCCAGCAAACCTCCCTGACCCTGATGCAGAACTGCGGGCACGTTGGTCACCGGTGTCTTCGCACCCTGTTGTGTCACGAGCCAGACCGCGCCCGGCTTCTCGGTGATGAGCATGCGCTCATCGGGCAGGAAGGCGATGCGCCAGGGGAGATTGAACGTCGCCACCTCAGTCATCGTGAACGGCAGGTCCGCTTCAGGTTTCTGATCACCTGCGTTGACTTGGGCTCGCGCCGGCATCGACACCAGCGTCAGTAATAGAGCGGCATGTATCAGTGTCTTCATGAGTCTCCACGTCCGAAATGCCAGTCGGCCAAATCACGTCAGATTTTACAGCCTCACAGTTTCGTCGGGTTGATGATCTTCGTCCGGCCGCCAACTCGCTTCACTCGCGTGAGTTCGCTCCCCAATGCTCCTGAGCTGCTACTGCTCGAACGGTTTGGTGCGGCGTCGTTGCCTTGCGGAACGATTGCGGCTACGGTAGCCGATCGAGATGGCCAAGAAGAAGAAAGCCACACGACGAAAGAAGATCGAGACGAACTCTGTCGGCCTGACAACCGCGGAAGTGCGTGTGACGAGTGATCCACGCGTGCGGGAGCTGACGGCGCTTGTCGAGAACGACGGCGGCGCGGTGCTCGGGAGTTACTGCGATCCCTTTGGAGGCACGCCCGTTCTCCTCGTCGCGCTGCCGATTGACGGCGTTGAGCCGACGCCTTACCAACGCGACCCATCAGAGCCTCACGTGAAGCGGCTGATGACGGTCATCGAAAAGGTAGGCCGCTTTCTGGATCCCCTGGTCATTGTGCGCGACGGCGATCAGTACTGGACACCGAACGGCAATCACCGCCTGCAAGCCATGAGGAAGCTTGGGGCGAAGACGATCACCGGCCTGCTCGTTCCTGAATCTGATGTCGCGTTCAAGATCCTTGCGCTGAACACCGAGAAGGCGCACAACGTGAAAGAGAAGTCGCTCGAGACGATCCGGATGGCTCGCGCGCTCGCCGAGCGCGGCGCCGGAAAGGAAAGCGATCATGCGTTCGAGTTCGAAGAGGCGCCCTATCTGACGCTCGGCGCCGCGTATGAGGAGCGCCGCAGCCTCGGTGGCGGCGGCTATCACAGTGTGCTTCGCCGGATCGACGACTTCCTCGACGAGTCGCTCACAAAAGCGGTACGCGAGCGTGAGCGTCGAGCGGCAAAGGTGCTGAAGCTGGACGACGCAGTGTCGAAAGTTGTCGCGGCGCTGAAGGAGAAAGGTCTGACCAGCCCCTATCTCAGGCCGTTCGTCATCGCCCGCGTCAATCCGATCCGGTTTTCGAAATCGACGGAGTTCGACTTCGACGAGGTCATGGACAAGATGATTGCCGCCGCCAGCCGCTTCAACGTGGACCGCGTGCGGCAGGAAGACGTGGCCAAGATGGGCGGCGCACCGCCTGAAGAAGGTTGATGTATAACTGCGCGATGGAGTCCTCGATGCGCAACGCGATCCTGGGTGTCTGCGGGCTGCTGCTCGTGACGACAACGATGTCCGCGCAACAGCCACCGGCCGCGGGCCGTGGACAGGCTACGGCGCCGCCGCCGATCAACTGGCCGTCGCCGCCATTGCCGGACGGCCCGCTGATGATCGACACCGGCCTCGTACGGCCGATCAAGGTCACCATCACCAAGGGGCTGACGCAGCCGTGGAGCATGGTGTTCGTGCCCGAGAGCGGCGGCGATTTCACGGTCCTCGTCGCCGAACGTGGCGGCACGCTGCGGAAGATCCGCAACGGCGTTCTCGACCCGTCGCCGGTCGCCGGATTGCCCGCTGATATTCAAGCGGCAGGCCTTGCCGGCCTGATGGACATCCAGCTCCATCCAAAGTTCGCGGACAACAAATTCGTCTACCTCACGTATCACAAGCGCCAGGCTGGTGCTGCTCCGGCCGCTCCGCCGGCGAATCCACCCGCCGGACGCGGCGGACGCGGCCCTGCGTCGCCTCCTGGAGTGGTCACGCTCGCGCGCGGACGCTGGGACGGAAGCAAGTTGGTTGACGTGGCAGACATCTTCACGGCGCAGCCAACCGGCAACGCCTCGCGGATCCTGTTCGCGCGAGACGGCACGCTGATCATGTCTGTCGGCTATGGCGATCCGCCGCAGGCGAATCAGGGCAATCCGGATCCAGACAAGATGCCGCCGCAGGATCCGATGAACCTCGCGGGCAAGACACTTCGACTGAAGGACGACGGTACGGTGCCGCCGGACAATCCATTCGTGGGAAAGGCTGGATACCGGCCGGAGATTTACACGCTCGGTCACCGCAACATCCTGGGCCTTGCGATGAACCCGGAGACCGGCGCGATCTGGTCCGTCGAGAACGGGCCGAACGGCGGCGACGAGGTGAACGAGCTGATGCCGGGGAAGAACTACGGCTGGCCAATCGTCAACGCGGGGCGCTTCTATCTGGGTCCGCGCGTCAGCGTGGATCCGTACCGGTCCAACATGGAGCCTCCGGTCGCGTACTGGGTACCGGCGATTGCGGCATCGGGCCTGGTCTTCTACGCGGGCGACAAGTTCCCACAGTGGAAGAACAACCTGTTCGTCGGCGGCATGCGGCAGGGCGAAGTGCCACGCTCCGGACACCTCGAACGCTTCGACTTCAACGAGAAGTGGGAGGAACTGCACCGCGAAGGGCTGCTGCGCGACTTGCAGCAGCGCATCCGCGACGTGCGGCAGGGGCCCGATGGCAATCTCTATCTGCTCACCGCGGAGAACGACGGTGCGCTGATGCGCATCGAACCCGGCAAGTAGGCGCCTTCAGAGAGGGTCTGACCCCTTCACCTTCACCGCGCCGCCAGGTGGCAAGACGCCGCGGCGCATGAACACGGCCACTCGTGAGTGGTGGGCGGTCCAGGATGGTCAGATTCGATTCAGCATCGACGGGCAGGCGCCGTTCGTCGCGTCGAAGGGATATCTCGTCTACGTGCCGAAGCAGCGATGGCACCTGGCGAGTCTTGCCGGCGATGGGTTGCGATGAATGGATATCCCGATCTGGCGCACTCGTTCGAGGCGCCGGACCCGGGAGAAGCCAGCCGCTAGCGGATCGCGACTGGTCTCGCAGGCGTTACTCGTTCTGCAGGTGAGAGCGCTGACGGGCGGCCAGGTATCGATCGAGTTCCGCCATATCCTTGAAGACCGCCACGCCCGGCAGCGACTTCATGATCTCGAACACTTCCTGGATCTGCGGCTGCATGTGGACGAATGACGCCTGTCCACCGCGCTCCTTGAGCATTTTGCGCGTCGACGCAAACACCCGCAGCCCCGCGCTGCTGATGAATGTCAATTCCGCCAGGTCGAACACGATATCTTTCATCGAGCGCGCCAGGACGGGGGCCAGTTGTTCCGCCAGTTCGGGCGCGGTCGCAGTGTCGAGACTGCCTTTCAGCTTGACAGTGATGATCCCGGCGCCCTGGTCGCTGATGTCTTTCTGAATACTGATATCGAGTGGCATGTGGGCTCTGTGTCGGAATGTCGTGGTTGCCTTACAAAGACTATTCGTCGGAGGACGCCGATACAAGTCGCTTTATCAGGCGCAGAATATTCCTGCCATCTTCGCGCCGATAGTGGATGCTGTCGACGTTGCGCCGGACCAATTCGAGGCCCCAGCCACCGGGGAGGTCATCATCCTCGGCTTGCGACTTGAGCGATGTCGCAGCCGTGGGATCGAACTCCGGACCATCGTCACACAATTCGATGACGAACGAGTCTCCAGTGCGCTCGAACGCGACTTGAAGCGTCTTCTGGGCGTCCTTCAAGGCGTGGTTGACGATGTTGCTGGCGCATTCCTCCAGTGCCAGCGCCAGGCCGAAGGTCGCCTTGTCAGGCACGTGCTGCGCCGTCGCAAATTCCTG
Organism: Vicinamibacterales bacterium; assembly: GCA_035537775.1. Taxonomy (GTDB): domain Bacteria; phylum Acidobacteriota; class Vicinamibacteria; order Vicinamibacterales; family UBA2999; genus Gp6-AA40. The sequence continues at coordinate 7,038 of DATLLQ010000036.1, forward strand.
CAGCGCCGCCACCCCGCGCATGACTTCCTCCGGCGTTGCGCCGAGTGCCAGCGTCATGCGATCGCCGGTATGCACTTTCAACGTCAGAATCGCGAGATCGTCAGACTGCGGTGCGGTTCCGGTGAACTCGCGCACGCTCTGGAGCAGGCTCGCGGTGATGGCCGGGGCGGACTGGCCGGCAAATCCGCCAGCGTCAGCGAGGAGTCGGTCGTTGCCGAAGCACTGCTCCTGCGGGTTGAACGCTTCGCTCACACCATCGGAATACAGGATCAGCGCATCGCCCGGATTCAACATCAGCTCCGTGCGCTCGAATTCCAGCCCCGTCTCGAAGCCGAGTGCGGTGCCCAGGTTCTTCACCGCCCAGCGCGGCGCCTGGTCGGCGGGTAACAAGACAGGTCGACAGTGTCCCGCGTTGGCGAGTGTGAGCCGATACGACCTCGGCTCGAATACGGCGCACAGGAACGTCACGAACATGCCTGACGGGTTGTCCGCGGCGAGTTCGTCGTTCAGTCGCGCAAGGATGCGCTCCGGCTCCGCAATCTCCCGTGCGAGCAGTCGCGCCAGGCTGATCGCGCGCACCATGAACATCGACGCCGGAATTCCCTTGCCCGACACGTCGCCGAGAAACATCACCATTCGGTCCGGCGCAGCCGCACAAACGCCGTAGAGATCGCCACCCACCTCCCGCGCCGGTTCCAGCACCGCGCCGAAGCTGACGCCGTACGCCTCTTCGAAGGGCGTGAAGTCCTGGGTCAGCATGCCCATCTGAATGTCGCGTGCGACACGCAGTTCGGTGGCGATCTGCTCCTTGACGGCGTCGCTGTAAGCCTTCGCCTTGAGCAACGACCGCACGCGCGCTTTTACCTCGAGCATCTCGAATGGCTTGGTCAGATAGTCATTCGCCCCCGCCTCGAAGCCGCGTGTCTTGTTCTGTACGTCCTCCAGCGAGGAGAGAAACATGATCGGCACGTCGGCGGTTTCTGGCCTCTGGCGCAGCCGGCGGCACACCTCATAGCCGTCCAGGCCGGGCATGACGATGTCGAGCAGCACGAGATCGGGTGGGGTGCGCGCCGCAACCTCCAACGCGGTTGCTCCGTTCATCGCGACACTGAGCTTGTGATCGGCCTTCAGGCCATCGACGAGGATGTCGAGATTGGCTTTGGCGTCGTCTACGATCAGCACGCGACAGTCGGAGAGCGTCTTCATGCACAAGAGATATCGGTAGTCGCCGCTGGTTCCTGCGGCTACCGAATGTGTGCCCGGTAGGCGCGAGGGCTCATGCCGAATTCCGTCCGGAAGGCGCGATTGAAGTTCGAGACGTCGCCAAAGCCGCAATCGAGCGCGATGTCCAGGACCGTTCCGGGCTCGGCGACGAGCCGCATTGCCGCCTCGCGCAACCGGGCGCGGCGCACGTACTGATGTGGGGTGACGTCAGTCAGTTGCTCGAATGTTCGCAGGAAGTGATACCGGCTGAGGCCTGCGTCGCGCGCGAGCGCGTCGAGCGTCAACCCAGCCTCCGGATGCCGGTCGATTGTTCGCACCGCCCTCGTGATTCGAGCCTCGGCGTTCGACGGCAACGCCGGGCGCTCCCATCGTTCACCGCCCAATTGCATCGCGCGCGCGGCCAGAATCACGCCGAGTTCTTCCCACGAGACGTCGAGCGAACCGGTGGCGCCGACTCCGGTGTGCGCGACCAGCGGCGACAACTGACGCAGTGCGGGGAGATGCGACAGGCGGAAGCCCTTGGGTGCGCGAGGCACGCCGGCATCGACGGCCAACTGCTCGAAGTACTGCGGCTCGTACCAGAAAGACATGCAGCGATCGCCCTCGCCATGTTCATGGCCGCACTGGAAGCTGTGCCCGGGGTTGCCGAGCATCAGCGAGCCAGGCGTCAGCAGGCCGCGGCCAAGGGGGGAGCGGTGCTGAAACGTTCCTGCAAGAACGACGGCGATGACGTAGCGATCGTGTTGTTCTTCGAACGGGCGATCCTGCGGCCCGGCCGTGCACACGACGTCTGCCACCGTCCAGCCGTCGCCGCGAGCGAGGATCCGCGGCGTCGTCTGGCCGGGCTTGCCGTGTTTTCGACGGTGTGACAGCGCGCGGTCCAGTTCGACCGCAATTTTTGCCAAGACCTGTTCTCCGCCTGCGCCCTATAACAGTGTGACACGTGAGCCGCTGGCTCACGTTGGCTCATCAAGGAGTTGCAGGAGTAGACCATGGCTTCTATTCGAAAAGAGCTCATCGTCGATGCGCCCGCCGACCACGTCTGGGCGGCCCTACGCGATATTGGTCAGGTTCACACGCGGCTCGCTCGGGCGTTCGTGATCGAGACCAGGCTCGACGGCGATTCACGTCTCGTGACCTTCGCCAACGGGGAGGTCGTTCGCGAGCGGATTGTCGACATCGACGATCGCGCGCGCCGCCTGGCGTATGCGGTCGTCGATTGGCGGACGACTCATCACAACGCGTCGTTTCAGGTCACGCCTGACGGTGACGGTCGCAGCCGCCTTACATGGATCACCGATCTGCTGCCGGACTCGCTCGCGGATCTCGTGGGCGGCTTCGTCGATCAGGGTTGCGTGGCAATCAAGCGAACACTCGAAACGTCGGCAGCAGGCGGGTAGCCGGACGGAGGACTATTGCGTGATCAGCCGGTATCCGTCGCCGTATGCCTTGCGGATGTAAATGGGATGGCGAGGATCGGGCTCGAGCTTGTGGCGAAGCCGGAAGATGAAGTTGTCCACGGTGCGCGTGAGCGGCGCGTCCGAGTAGCCCCATACCCGGTGGAGCAGCTCGTCCCGGGTCACCACGTGGCCGGCCCGTTCAGCCAGGCAGTGCAGGATCTCGAACTCCCGGTCGGTCAACTCCAGGCGTTTCGCGCCGCAGTACGCCTCCAGGCGTCTGAAGTCGATCACGGTGTCGCCGAGCCGCAGCTGGTCGATGGGCGG
>DATLLQ010000037.1:0-2548 GCA_035537775.1 Vicinamibacterales bacterium
CCGACTTTGAACGCGCGCCGGTACGTCATCATGTAGCCGGCGATGATGTTGGAGATAGCCGACGAAGAACCGAGCGAGAACACGATGCCGATGAAGAGCGAGACGCCTCTGAACGCCGCAGACTCCGACCCCGGGATGTAGGGATACGCCACGATGAGGCCGAAGGCGATCACGAGGAGGCGAACGATCTTGTACGTCGGCTGCGCCCACTCCGGCTCGAAGTTCGCGAGCGTCACGGTGCGGCGCTCGATGGCGTCGAAGAAGAGCCGAATCAGCCTCAGACTGAAACGGAACACGAAGAACAGGACGATGAGGAAAACCAGGCTCGGGATGTTCGCGATGAGCCCGTTGGCGATGACCTGCAACGGTCCGAGCGCGAACGCGAGCATGCCGCGCGACAGCCCCCGCGTCCTCGGAAACTGTGCGAGGACGAACCCGACGTAGACGAGCACGAGCGCAAGGAGCGTGAGCGTGCGGAGCGCCGCGAGCGCATTCCGGAGCGCGCTCCAGATCCGCTCGGCCCGCATCACCTCGAACGACTGGATGCCAACCGTCTGAATCCGTGTGGCAAGCCGGCTCGTGAGCAGGCGATCGAACCAGCGCCAGAACCAGAACAATGCCAAGGCGGTGGCAACGAGCACCGCCGTGGCGCTCACGACGTTGAGCGCGCTCGTGCGGAGAGCTACGGGTGACCGCGCTTCCCGATAGCCGACAATCGCTTCCCGGAGTCTCGCCATGTGCGCAGTCGCCAGGTCGCGGATCGAGACCTGCTCGAAGCTGGCGTCGGCGCTGGTGACGCCCATGATCATCCGGTCGCCGGCCATGATTCTGGCGGCATTTTCGACTTCCACGATGTTCAGGGAATCAACCGGCCGCGCGGGGTCGGCGGCAACCGCGGAGAGCCGCTCCTCGATGAGGCGCGCCCGCTCCGCAGCAGGGAGTGAGGAGACGCCACGCACGGTGAAGAGAGCCGTGCCATCCAGTTCGACCGGTGCAGTGGCGATCTCGCCTTCACCCGCCGTCTCTTGCGCAAGGAGCGGCGCCGTGCAGAGAAGCGCTGCAGCGAGCGTCGCTGCCAGCATCAGAGGGTGACGCGACCAGGCAGTTCTCATGGCAGGAAACGCACGCGTCCCGTCGTCAGTTCGTACACCGCGCCAACCAGCTTCATGACGCCCTCGGCCGCGCGCGCCTGCGCCTCCGGCGTCTCTATGATCTGCCGCATCGACCAGCGCACGTTCGCCTCGACGCCGGCCTTCAGCTGATCCTGCTCGCTCGCGTCCGGGCTGACGTCCTCGAGGCCGGGCGTGATGTTCTCGAGCAGCCGCTCGATCCGGCTTCGCTCACGGACGCCCCGGAATTTTGCCGCGAGGGCAGCCTGAACTGCCCCGCATCCCTCATGCCCGAGCACCAGGAAGAGCGGCGTCCGCAGATGGACGGCCGCGTACTGCATCGTGCCAACGACTTCGTGTGAGATGACGTTGCCCGCGACGCGAATGACGAAAAGCTCTCCGAATCCCGCGTCGAAGACCAACTCCGGCGGCACGCGTGAGTCGCTGCAGCCGATAATGGTGGCGTACGGCTGCTGGCCCTTCGCGAGCTCGGCAAGGATGTCTTTCTGGACGGTGGGAAAGCGTGCCTCGCCACGAACGAACCGTTCGTTGCCGGCTTCGAGACGGGACAGGACCTGTTCGGCGGTCAGGGCCGCTGCGGCCTCATGTGTGCTCAAGCTGTACTCCGGGAGGGCGCGCCCCACTGACTGAGGACGCGGCCAGCGCGACACCGGCCGTGATGTCTCCGCGCAGCCAGGTTCGATCGTACGCCGCGAGCCATTCGCGCGCCGGAACAGTCATGGCTACGTGTGGCGGCGACGCTTCACGTGCAACTGGGCAAGCGAGCGAGCCAGCGACGCATTGATCGTCGCCACTTCTTCATCGGAGATCTTGTCCTGCAGGCGGGCGGCGGCACGCTGCCGCGCTTCTTCGACCTTGGCTTCGTCAATGTGATCGGCCGGGATGGCCATGTCGGTGACGATCGCGACGCGATTGGCTGTGACCTCGACGACGCCTTCACCGACGGCCAGGTAGGATTCGTGGCCGTCCTTCTGCACGATGATCTCGCCGGGTACGATCTGGGTCATGAGGGGGATGTGCTGTGGGTACACGCCGATCTGTCCCTCGATCGCCGGCAGCGTGACCATGTGGACGTCCTCGGAGTAGACGATGGCGTCCGGAGTGACGATTTCCAGTTTCAGCGTGAGGGCCATGTTCAGCTCTGCCTGACTTCCTCGATGCCGCCCTTCATGTAGAAGTTGTCTTCGGCGACGTCATCGTGCTTGCCGTCGAGGATCTCCTTGAATCCGCGCACCGTGTCGCCCACTTCCACTTGCCGGCCTTCACGTCCCGTGAACACCTGCGCCGAGCTGAACGGCTGGCTGAGGAAGCGCTGAATCTTGCGGGCGCGGAACACCGTCTGCTTGTCGTCCGGGGACAGTTCGTCCATGCCGAGAATCGCGATGATGTCCTGCAGGTCCTTGAATCGCTGAAGGACC
>DATLLQ010000038.1:0-14088 GCA_035537775.1 Vicinamibacterales bacterium
CCCCGCCGCAGAAATAGATTCCTTCGGGCTGTCGTTGCTGGAATCGAAACCGATACCCTTGGTGACGGACTTCATGGCGAAGGTGTCATCGCGACGCAATACGCGACTCACGTTCAGCCGCGAAGGGCCGCCGCTGAAGCAGTGAGAATGACCGCAGGCGCTGCCGTTGAATCGAGCGGCGTGCTGGAATGAACGTCGGCGCTGCTGATGAATCGAGCGGCACGCGGAGAAGACGCCAGCAACCGCCGATTCATCCACCGGCACGCTGGAATAGCGGCCGCGGCAGTCGGTGAGATCGACACGACGTCGAATGCGGGTGCCTGCGAATGCACTACGGCCGACAGACACGAAGCGGCCGCAATTGCAATGAGCCCGCTAGTTCGCACGCAGCCCCTCGGTGAGCTCGATCGCGGTGCCCCACGGGTCAGTCAGCGTCGCGCTCGCGACACCGTCGGCGTTCTTCCGATAGGCAGTATCGAGCTTCACGCCCATCGACTCGAGACGCTTGCAAAACGCCTCGAGGCCGCGGATCTCGAAGCCGATGTGCTCGAGCGTGCGCCCTTTCATCGGCGCGCCGGTGCGCCCGCCGCTGAAATTCAGATTGATACCGGGCAGATCGACGGCGTCGTAGGTAGAACGCTTCCCACCGATCCCACCGAACATCCGCACGTACCACGCCTTCGCCGCCAGGTGTTCTTCGCCCGGCACGTAGAGGTGAATGTGATGGAACGCTACCGGCACGCCAACCGGCCTGTTGTGCCGGTCGGACCCCGCAGTGTGTTTCCCATCGTCCGGCACGAACGTCAGGTTCGTCGCCGCGTCCTCGAACAGCTCGACACGCTCGCCTTCCGGCGTGTTCGTGTTGCCGACACCAGGGAATCCCTGTAACCGGGTGACTGTAAGGCCCGCCTTCTCGAGCATCGCGAACGACGGGACCCGAAACGCGACGTGATTGACGACTGCGGCTTCGGAGAGGCCGGAGTAGTCGCCCTGCGTCAGGAAGACGAAGACGTCGGCGAAACGAACCGCCTGGCTCGATCCGATCTTCAGCGGTGTGCCGCCCAGCTTCTGCCAGAAGGCCAGGTTGGCGGGGACGTCGCGCACGCGGTAATGGAGGTGGCCCATCGACACGCCGGCCGCATTCGGCGCGGCAAGCTGTGCAGCCGCGGGAACAGATCCGACCAGCAGCAAGACGATTACAAGAACGGTACGCATGCGGCGCTGATTGTTTCCGATTCACGCGGCCGCGTCCACCGCGGCACGCACGTCCGAAGATGTGTCCCCGGCGTCCAAAACTGCAGTCAGGCGGGTGCGGCCCTGATGCCTCGGGGACGCACCGTGCGTGAGTTCTGATGGGCGGTTCTGCCCGGGAGGTCGTCGTGTCTTTCCGCTTGCTGCTATCCGCAGTGCTCGTTCTTGCTCTCGCCTCGGCGCCTCTGGCGCAACGACAAACGACCGATGCCGAACCGACGCAGCTCCCCGTGCGCCGAGTGGTTCTCTACAAGAGCGGCGTCGGGTTCTTCGAGCATCAGGGATCGGTCAACGGCTCGGTGGACGTGGCCATCCAGTTCACGAGCGGCCAGTTGAACGACGTCCTGAAATCACTGACCGCGCTCGATCTCGACAACGGCCAGATTTCGTCGATCGGCTACAACTCGGTCGCGCCGATCGAGCAGCGGCTCGCCGCGCTGCGGCTGCCACTGGACAGCAAGCCGGACCTCCTGCAGTTCTACAACGCGCTGCGCGGCGCGCGCGTCGACGTGCAGACCGGCACCGGCGTCGTCGCCGGACGCCTGCTCGGACTCGAGCGCAAACCGGCTCGCGATGCGGCTTCCGAGCCCACGGACGTGCTCACGGTCATCGCCAACGACGGAACGGTTCGTTCCATCGCGCTCCGGCCGAACGTCAGTGTCCGCATCGCGGAACGTGACCTTCGCGACGACATCGGCCGCTACCTGGCGGTGGTCGCATCCGGCCGGGACCAGGACATCAGACGCATGACACTGGCGGCCACCGGCAACGGCACCCGCCGCCTGGTGGTCAGCTACGTCAGCGAGGTCCCGATCTGGAAATCGACCTATCGCCTCGTGCTGCCCGACGGTGACGCATCGCCGGTCCTGCAGGGTTGGGCGATCGTGGACAACACGGTCGGCGCCGACTGGACGAACGTCGAGCTGTCGCTGGTCGCCGGCGCGCCGCAATCGTTCGTCCAGCGCGTCTCGCAACCCCACTATGCTCGCCGGCCCGAAGTGCCGCTCCCGCAGACTGTGCTGCTGAATCCGCAGACGCATCAGGCCACGCTGCGAGAGGGCACTGGCACCGGAACGGTTCGCGGCATCGTCAGGGATGCGCAGGGAGGCGTGCTGCCCGGTGTCACCGTCACACTGACCGATCCGTGGGGTCGAATCGCTGCGCAGGGAGCAACGAACGCCAGCGGCTCGTATCAGCTCGACGCCGCCGGAGGCAGCTATCAGCTGACGATGATGCTCCAGGGATTCACGACGCAGAGGCGTGACGTCACCTTGCCGATCGGCGGCAGCGCAACGGCCAACGCCTCCATGAGCGTCGGAAACCTGTCAGAGACCGTCGTCGTGAGAGGCGAGATGCCAACTGTCGACGTCCAGAACGCACGCCAGGCAGTCGTCCCGGGCCGAGGCGCGCTCGGCGAAGGCGCGGCGGGCGGTGCGACCCTGAACTTTGCGCCACAAGCGGTTCAGAACGCACGGCAGGCGGGAACTCCTTCGGCAGCGTCAACACAGGACCTTGGCGATCTGTTCGAGTACCGCCTGACGCAACCCGTCACCATTCGCACCAACCAGTCGGCAATGGTTCCGATCCTGAACGCGAAGATCAAAGCGGAGCGCGTCTCCATCTGGAACCGCACGCCTGGCAGCGGCCGCCCGCTTCGCGCCGTCTGGTTGACGAACACCTCCGGCCTCACGCTCGACGGCGGCTCATTGTCGGTGATTGATGGCAACGCGTTCGCGGGCGAGGGGCTCGTCGAGCCGCTGAAGCCGTCGGAGAGGCGTTTCGTCTCGTATGGCAGCGATCTCGCCGTCATGGTGGACGCGCAGCTCGACGAGTCGTCTGGCCGCTACACGCGGGTCATCGCGCGCGAAGGCGTCGTGACCGTCAATGAAGAGAGCCTTCAGGCGTGGCTGTATCGGATCCGCAACGAGGACTCGACGGCGCGGACGCTGATCATCGAGCACCCGGTCCGTCCGGGGTGGACGCTGAGCACCGATCCTGCTCCCGTCGAAACCACCACGGCGTCAGCCCGGTTCCGCGTGGCCGTCGCAGCGCGCGGCGAAGAGACCCTGCGTGTCACTGAGCGAATGGTTGGACAGGCACGGGTGTCCCTCAGCCAGTTCGACGATCGGCTGGTCGCCACCTTCACCCAGCGCGGCGTTCCCGAAGCGGAACTGCGCCGGGCGCTCCAGCCAGTGCTCGAGGCACGGGCGCAGCTGGCCTCGGCCGAACGTCAGCTCGCCGAGCTGCAGTCCAGGGTGACGACGATCGAGGAAAGCCAGAAGCGGATTCGCGACAACATTCAGGCGCTGGGCAGCAGCTCCCAGGAGCGGTCGCTGAGGGATCGGTACACGCGCGAGCTCGGCGCGCAGGAGGATCGCCTGCAGGCGCTGCAGACCGACATCGAGAAGGCGACGAAAGAAAGCGACCAGCGGCGGACCGAGTTGTCGGAGCTGCTGCAGAAGCTGACGTTCGAAGTGAGTGTGAAATGACTCAACTCCCAACTACCAACGCCCAACCTCCAAAGAAGATCGTCCTGTTTTGGGAGTTGGGAATTGGAAGTTGGGAGTTGCGAGTTCAGGATTTCGGCGCAGGCTCAATCCTGAGCACCACCCCGTTGTCCTCGTCCGTCAGGGCATAGAGCAAACCATCAGGCCCCTGGCGGACGTCGCGGATGCGCTGGCGCAGCTCCGTCAGGATCGGCTCGCGCTGGATCGGCCGCCCTTCGTTGAAGGTGATGCGCTGGATGTGGCCCGTGCCGCGCGTGCGCCCCTCGAACATCGCGCCGACGAAGGCGTTGCCCTTCCACGCCGGGAAGCGATCGCCGGTGTAGAAGGCCATCCCGGAAATCGCGATCGACGGAATCCAGTACATGAACGGCGCTTCCAGGTCCGGGCGCGACGTGCTCTCGCTGATCTTCTTGCCGTCGTAGTCGTTGCCGAACGTCACGAGCGGCCATCCGTAATTGCGCCCGGGAAGGACGATGTTGATCTCGTCGCCGCCGAGCGGACCGTGCTCGTTCTCCCAGATGGCGCCTGTCTCCGGATGCACCGCCAGCCCCTGCGGGCTGCGGTGGCCGAGCGAATAAATCTCCGGCGCGTAGTCGGCCTTGCCGACAAATGGATTGTCCGGCGGCACGCTCCCGTCGTCGCGTAGCCGGAGCACCTTGCCGCCGTGATCGCGCGTGTTCTGCGCACGATCCTGCTCCTGCCGCTCGCCGACGGTCATGAAGAGGAAACCGTTTCGGTCGAACGCCAGGCGCCCGCCGTAGTTCGTCGTCGACTTGCTCCAGTTGTTGGCGACGAAGATCTCCTTCACCTCGCTCAGCGCCTTGCCGTCGAAGCGGGCGCGCGCGAGCGCCGTCGTCGTGAGGTTGTCCTCGCGCGTCTTCGTGTACGTGAGATAGAGCGTCTGGTTCTGCGCGAACCGCGGGTGGAGCGCGACCTCGAGGAGCCCGCCCAGCACCGCTGCGCGGACACCGGGCACGCCGGTGATTGGCGCCGGGTCGAGCACACCGCCGCGAATGATTCGCAGCCTGCCGTTCCGCTCGGTAACGAGCATGTCCCCACTTGGCAGAAACGCGAGGCTCCACGGATGCGACAGCCCCGACGCGACCGCGGACACGCGGACCTGATACTCGGACGTGAAGAGCGTCTGCGGCAGCGCGCCAAGCGGCGGTGAGTTTCGCGGCGCCCCCTGTCCGTGGACGAGCGCACCAATCGTCGCGATGGCAGCCACGACGATGGCGCCCCTGAAGGGGCGCCCTACTACGAAGGTCCGCCTGAAGGCGGACACGACGAATGCTTTCATGGCAGCGCGAACGCCGTAATCGTCATGCCCGACGGGATGAGGATGTACTGGCGGTTGTCGATCATGTAGGTCGTCGCCGCGGCGCCATGGATCGGCGAGCCGGTGCGATACCGCCACAGCAGCTTGCCGCTCCGCGAGTCGATCGCGTTGAAGTAGCCGTCCTGATCGCCCGTGAACACGAGGCCGGTGGCCGTGGACATCACGCCGGCCAGTGACGACTGGGAGAACTTGTACTCCCACCTGATCGCGCCGGTCTTCGGGTCGATCGCGCGCAGCGCGCTGAAGTCGGGTTCCGGCAGCTTCTCCATCCCGCCGCTCATGAAGCTGCGGCCGGGGACAGGCTCTTCCTTCCGCGGCGAGTAGATCGCGCACGTTTCACGCGCCATCACGAAGAAGAGCTGGAGCGCCGGATCGTAGGACGGCGGATTGAAGTTGGTTCCGCCCCGGTAGTCGGGAACGCAGGTCGGTTTCGCCGCGGTGGCGAGTCCGTTCGTCAGAACGATCGGCTTGCCCTCCTTCGTCAGCTCGCGCGCCCACTGCGTGCCGGTGAACGGCTTGCCCACCAGGAACTCGCCCGTCTCCCGATCGAGCGTGTAGAAGAAGCCGTTCCTGTTGGCGACCATCACCGTCTTCCGCGCCCGTCCGTTGATCGTCAGGTCGGCGAGTACCGGAACGTGATTGGAATCCCAGTCGTGCAGGTCGTGCGGCGTGAACTGGAAGTGCCAGCGGAGCTTGCCGCTGTCGGCGTCGAGCGCGATCAGCGACGCGGTGTACAGGTTGTCGCCCTTGCGATCCTCGCCGTAGTAGTCCGGATTCGGGTTGCCGACGCCCCAGTACAGAAGATTGAGCTGCGGATCGTAGCTGCCGGTCTGCCACGTGGCGCCGCCGCCACGAGGAAGGACATCGGGATCGGACCACGTCTCGCTCCCGGGCTCTCCGGGCGCGGGAATCGTGTAGAAGCGCCAGAGCCGGGTGCCATTCTTCGGATCGTAGGCGTCGATGAACCCGCGCGTCGGGATGTCGCCGCCGGCGATGCCGATGATCACCTTGTCCTTCACGATCAGCGGCGCCTGCGTAATGGCGTAGCCGACCTTCAGGTCCGCGACGGTCGTGTCCCAGACGACCTTCCCCGTTCTGCGATCGAGCGCGAGGAGATGCGCATCGAGCGTGCCCATGAAGAGCAGATCGCCGAGGATGGCAAAGCCGCGGTTCGACGCGTTCGCCGAACCGTAGGTCAATCCCGACGGCAGGTTGCGCCGGTAGCGCCACAACTGCGCGCCGGTGCGAACGTCGATCGCCCAGGCGGTGTTGTTGTTGCCGGTGATGTAGAGAACGCCGTCCACCAGGATCGGCGTGCCTTCGAAGCCGCGACCCGCCACCATGCCCTCGGCCTGGAAGGCCCACTGCGCCGAGAGACGTCCGACGTTCGCGGGCGTCACCTGCGTCAGCGGACTGTGGCGGCGCCCGGTGTAGTCACCGGAGTACGTCAGCCAGCGTCCCGGATTCTTGAGGCCTTCGAGATGATCCTGCGACGTGATCGGCGGCACCGTCGGGTGAACAGGTGCCGGCCGCGGCGGCGGCGGCGGCGGACCGTCCGGAGCCTGCGCGGCCACGCGGAGCATGACGGCGGCCGCGAACACTCCCGCAACGAGCCAGGCCCTCATTTCTTACCCGCGTACTCGGCGTCGGTCACGGGCGCGCCCCACGTGATCGTGCCGCCATAGACCGTGAGCTGGACGGAATGGCTGGTGGGCGTCGCGCCGTGCCAGTGCGTGACGTTCGCCCGTGTCACCACCGGCATGTCCTTCGGCATTTCCTTGATCGGTTCCCCACGCTCCTGCCAGAGGCCCCGCCCGTCCTCGTTCCACAACATCTGCGGCGCCGTGTGCGTGTGCCAGTTCGTCCGCGCACCAGCCTCGTAGCGAATCCGCGACGTGGTCATCCCCTCGGTCGGGTGGAACGCCACCAGCCCGACTGCATTCGGGTTCGTCGCGGGTGCCGGCACGGGCTTCGCGCCGCGCTCCTGCGCCACCGCTGTCACGGCGACAACGACGCCGAGCATCAGCGCGAGGAAAAGGCGGCTGCGCAGATTCCACTGGATCGAACTCATCGAACGCCCTCCCAAAAGGCCGAAGTCAACCACGAAGATCACGAAGAACACGAAAATCAAAGCACATGGAGCGCTTTTCTTCGTGAGCTTCGTTTCCTTCGTGGTTCCAAAGGTCTCAGAGTTTACTTGCTCGTCACCAGGATTTCACGCAGCCTGGCGCGATCGGTCGGCAGCTCGGTTTTCCCCGCCGGACTGCCATTGGACTTGAACAGGAAGCTGGCAATGTCCGCATAGGCCGGCATGCCCAGCGTGTCCGGCGCCTCCTGCGGCATCGTCCGCCGGATCACGTCGATGACATCGTCCGCACTGGTCCGATCGAAGCGCGCGAAAAACGGTTGCCCGACCAGGGCTGGAGCGTTGGTGCTGCCGAGGAGGTCCTCGGCGTGGCACCTGGCGCACGCTCGTTGGTACGCGTCCTCGCCGCGCTTCGCCTGAGCGTCGGTGTAGACGCCATCCCAGATCGAGACTTTCGCGTCCTGGGCGGCGGTCCGCGGCGAGCCAGCGCCGCCGGCCCCGGGTTGCGTCGAGTCGGGCACGGGCAGCCCTTTGGCGCGCATCGTCTTGCGCAGGAGGGCCGCGGCCTCCGGATACCGCTTCAGCACCGCCGGCGTGTACTCGACACCATCGGCTGCGGTCAGGGGCGTCCATCCCTTCTTGTTGACGACATCAAGCCGGGAGCCCTTGTCGATCAGGAACTGAATCACCGGAATCGCGCCGCCTCGATAGACCGCGCCGTGAAGAGCCGTCTCGCCCTCTTTGTCGATCGCATTGACGTCGTTGCTGCCGGCGTCGAACGCCAGCTTCACCGCCGCGAGCGCTTCCTCGTGCGAACCCGGATTTTCACCAGGCGCCCAGATGCCTACGCCCGCCGCCGCCATCAGCGGCGTCGTGCCGTTGTTCGTCGTGATGCGAGCGTCCGCGCCGCACTCGAGCAGCACTTTCATGAGCGGCACGTCGGCAGACTTCGCCGCGAGAAGGAACGGCGTCGACCCAAGGCGATTGAGCAGGTTGCGATTGCCGTCGCGCGGCTCTTTCTTCTGTCGCGCGTTGACGTCGGCGCCGCGCGCGACGAGTTTGCGCACGAGGTCGAGGCTGTCCACCCCTCCGGTCGCCACCGGCCCAGGCAGGTTGAACCCGGCGTTGTGACGGCGCGACCAGGCGATCTGGTGCAACGCGGTCCAGCCCTGACCGTCTGCGCGCGCGTCGGCGCCGCGCTCGAGAAGCAACGACGCCATCTCGTAGTGCGCGTTGATCACGGCCAGCACCAGCGCGCTCGTCCCATCGGGCAGCGATTCGTTGACGTTGGCGCCAAGGTCGAGCAGCGCAGTCGCGGACGCGACGTGTCCGCCGCGAACGGCAAACAGGTACGGCGAGAACGACCCCGCCTTGGAACGCTCCGTCAGGTCGGCCCCGCGTTCGATCAGCAGCTTCACGACGGCCGCGTTGTTCTCCGCTGCCGCCCACATCAGGGCGCTCTGTCCCTTCGCCGGCTCCTTCCGGCGCAGGTCCGCACCGCGATCGAGCAGCGTCCTTACAGCGTCGGCGGCGCCAGTGCGGGAGGCGGTCATCAGCACCGTCTCTCCATCCGGCATTGCCGTGTTCGGATCCGCTCCGGCTGCAAGGAGTCGAGTGATGACCGCTGCGTTTCCATTCGTGGCGGCCAACTGCAGCGGCGTCACGCCGTGCCGCGTCGCAGCCGTGACCTTCGCGCCTGCCTTCAGCAGCGCGTCCACCATCGCCACGTCGTCACGCTGCACAGCCCAATGGAGAGCGGTCGTTCCATCCGCGGCGGCAGCGTTCGCGTCGGCCTTCTTTTGGATCAGGCTACGGACGGCGCCGACATCGCCGTTCCGGGCGGAGTCGACCAACGAACCCTGGCCGACGACTGAGATGGCCGCCACAAACAGCAAGCTCCCAACTCCCAACAGCCAACGCCCAAGGCCACGACCGAGGGAAGGTTTGGGAGTTGGGAATTGGAAGTTGGGAATTGACTGCATCACAGTCCAGACAGGACTTCCAGCCGCCCCGTGCTGTCGCCCAGCTTCTCGGGACGCACGCCGGCCTTGTCGAGCATCGACAACAGCAGGTTCGTCATCGGCGTTTCCTGCTTGTAGACGATGTGCCGGCCGCCTTTGAGCTGGCCGGCGGCGCTGCCAACGAGCACGAGCGGAAGGTCGTAATGCGCATGAAGGTTCGGATTGCTGAGCCCGGCCCCATACAGAAACAGTGAGTGATCGAGCAGCGTTCCATCGCCTTCCGGCGTGGACTTCAGTTTCTCGAGGAACCAGCCAAACAGCTCGGTCTGGTAGGTGTTCAACTTCGCGTACTTCGCCAGCTGATTCGGATTGTCCTGGTGGTGCGACAAACCGTGATGGCCTTCCGTGATGCCGATCTCCGGATACGTGCGGAAATTCAGCTCGCGGCCAAGCATGAATGTGACGACGCGCGTGATGTCGGCACGATAGGCGAGCCACTGCAGCTCGTACATGAGCTTCACGTGCTCGTCAAAGCGCTCCGGGATGCCCGACGGTTGATTGAGGTCCGGAAGGTCCGACGCACTGCGCTGCTCGACGCGTTGAATCCTTCTTTCCACCTCACGGACGGAGTCGACGTAGTCACTGACCTTCGTGCGATCGCCGGGACCGAGGCTTTTCTGCTGGCGATCGAGATCGGCCATCACCGAATCGAGGATGCTGCGGTTCTCCTTGGCGCGTGCCACACGCTGCTCGGGTGTTCCGCCGTCACCGAACAACCGCTCGAAGACGATCCGGGGATTGTTCTCGGTCGGGAGCGGGGTCGTCGCCGAGCTCCACGACAACGTGTTCATGTAGGCGCAGGCGTAGCTGTTCTCGCACTGCCCGCCGAGGAAGTTGAGGTCGATCGCCAGTTCGAGCGACGGCTGCGCGGTGTCCCTGCCGATCTCGGCGGCGGCGATCTGATCCGCGGAGATGCCATTGCGGATGTCGGCGCCCTCGGTCCGCTTCGGGTGCACGCCGGTCAGCCACGAACTCGTCCCTCGCGTGTGGTCACCGTTCGCGCCGTCGTCATGCGCGTCGGCCTGGTGCTGCGCCAGGCCGCTGATCACCACCATGCGATCGCGGAAGGACTCGAGCGGCTTGAGGATCGGCGAGAACTCAAAGGACGGCCCTTCGCCGAGCGGCGTCCAGTAGTTGATGCCCGTGAAGTTCCGTGCCACGCCGTTCGGCAGGTAGATGAAGCCCAGACGACGGATCGGCCGCGCCGCCGTCTGCGCCTGCGCCGTCAGCGCCGGCACCATCGCGTCGAGCAGCGGCAGCGCGAGCGTCGCTCCCACTCCGCGGAGGAACGTCCGACGAGGCAGAAATGTCTTCGTCACGAACATCTATTCCGCCCTTCGCATCGTGAACGGCGGGCTCTGCACGATCCCGGTGATCAGCGACGAAAACCGGTAGTCATCGCGCGCGGCGCTGCGGACAATCGCGCGCACGGCCGGCGCATCGTAGTGCTCGAGCCCGCGGCCGAGCGCATACGTCAGGAGCTTCTCAGTCGCTGTCGGCACGAACCGGTCCGATTGCAGCAGCATCTGCTTCAGCCCTGACGCACCCTGGAACTTCGTGCCGTCCGGGAACATGCCTGACGCGTCGATCGACCCAGACGACTCGCCCAGCGTCCGCCACTTGCCGACGGCGTCGAAATTCTCCAGCGACAGGCCGAGCGGGTCCATCATTGCGTGGCAACTCGCACACACCGGACTACGCCGATGCTGCTCCATTCGTTGACGCATCGACAGCACGATGCCGTCGCCGCTGGTCGGCTTCAAGTCGCCCGCATTGGGAATCGGCGGGGGCGGCGGCGTTCCCAGCAGGTTTTCGAGAATCCACTTGCCGCGGACAACCGGCGAGGTGCGGTCCGGATACGACGTCACGGTCAAGATGCTGCCCTGGCCGAGGATGCCCGATCGGGCGCTGCCGGGCCCAAGCGAGACGCGGCGGAAGTGGCTGCCTTTCACGTTCGGGATCCCGTAGTGCCGCGCAAGACGCTCATTGAGGAACGTGTAGTCGGCTCGGAGCAGGTCGAGCACGCTGCGGTCCTCACGGACGAGGCTGTCGAAGAACAGTTCGGTCTCGCGCCGGAACGCCTGGCGCAGCGTGTCGTCGAAGTCCGGGAAGATGACCTGCACCGGCACGACCGCCTGCAGGTTGCGAAGGAACAGCCACTGTCCCGCGAAGTTGACGACGAACGCTTCGGACCGCTTGTCCGCGAGCATCCGCTTCACCTGTGCGCTCAAGACGGCCGCATCGCGCAGCTGTCCGCGCTCGGCTACCGTCAACAGCTCGTCGTCTGGAATGCTGCTCCACAGGAAGAACGACAGCCGCGACGCCAGCTCGATGTCGCTGATTCGGTACGGTGCGCCTGACTTCGCACTCGCCGGATCGCGTTCGACGCGCAACAGGAACTCGGGGCTGACGAGCAGGCGCCGGATTGCGCGCTGCATGCCCTCGTCAAACGAGTCGCCCTCGCGATAGAACGCCAGCAGGGGCGTCACATCGGCATCGGTCACCGGACGACGGTACGCGCGGCGGGCGAGTGTGGTGAGGATGCGCCGAGCGCACGCGTCACCGATGGCAGGGCTTGCCCCGCCGGAGCCTTGTGCGGGACGGCACGAGAAGATGCGTTGGCGGCTCGGGGTATCCCCGGGGCCCGTGACGTTATAAGGGCCGGCGATTTCCACGCTGCGCAGGTGCACGCCAAGGCGCGTCTCGGGAATATTGACGCCTGCCGGATACGGCCGCTGGAACGGGAGCCGGATCGATTCGTCGATTGCTGATGTTCGATTGGTGAATGTCACGACGAGCGAGCGCGGGCCCGCCTTAATCGGAATCCGCAGGTTCCAGCTCTCGTCGGCCCTGTTCCTCTCCTCACGCTGCCGCGCCGTCACCCGGATACCGGCGTCGATCTGCGAGATCTGCGGACGTTCCGGCTCCTGATTGCCGCCATCCGCGGGAGCTGCTGGCGGTGCCCCGCTACGCGCGGGAGCGGCCCCGCCGCCGCGGGCAGGCGCTGCTCCACCGCCCCGATTGCCCGCACCTCCCTGCCGTGCCGGTTGAGCGCCAACGCCGGGCAGCGTGAAGCCGCCGACGCGCACGCCGTCGATGTTGATCTCGACGTTCTGCGCCTCGGTATACACGGGAACGCTCTCGTTCAGGTCGCGCGCGATGCGCACGCGGATCTCGTACTCGGCGTCGGCCGGGAACACGTGGTTCACCTGCGTGCCGCCGCGTGTGCCGAACGGCAGGCCCGGCAGGTGCACGTCCTGAGGCAGATCGTCGGTGATGCGGACGTACTCAATGGACGGAGCAGGTGCAGGCGCGCCGACGGCGAGGCGGCTCACGCGCTGCGCTGCCGCGAGGTACTGCTCCATCAGCGTCGGCGACATCTTCAGCACGCCCGCAATGTTGTCGAACCCATAGCTGGCATCGTCTGCCGGCAGCATCGACGAGACGTCGATGTCGAGCGCGAGCAGATCGCGTACGGCGTTCCGGTATTCCGTGCGATTCAGGCGGTGGAACGGTTCGGTGCGGCCCGGATTGGGTCGCGCGGCGGCGACACGATCGAGTTCGCCCTCGATCCAATTGAGAAACGAAGCGCGCGCCGGCCTGTCGGGATGCGGCACGCCGGCGGGAGGCATGACGCCCGCGCGCATCTTGAGGACGACCTTCTCCCACGTCGCGGCGTTACCCGCGACATCCCACAGAGATTCGGCATCGAGCGCAACCGGGACCGTCCCGGCCTTCTTCAAGGTTTCGTTGTGACAGCTGAGGCAGTACTGCTTGAAGACCGCACGCTGAGCCGCCGGGACAGGGGAGGGCGTAGGCGAGGTCTGCGCGGCCTGAATCGGCGCGCGACTGACACTCGCGACCGCCAGCCACAGAGCGCCGGCAACGCACACTGCCGCCCGCCAGTTGTGCACCACGCCCAGATCCTAAACCAATGTAGTGTCCAGCTTTGGCCGGACTTGCCGCCGCGGCCCGGCGTTAACGGAACCGGTCTCGCTGCATAATCCGCGCATGGATCGCACATTCCTGCTGATCGGGGCCCTGGCAGCGTTTCTTGGCGTCGCGTTCGGAGCATTTGGCGCGCACGCGCTGCGCGCTCGCCTCTCACCGCAGAGCCTCGAGGTATTTGAAACGGGTGTGCGCTACCAGATGTATCACGCGTTTGCGGTGCTGGTCGTGGCGATCGCCCTCGCACGCATCGACGGATGGATCCTACGCAGTGCCGGCTGGCTCTTCACCATCGGCATTCTTCTCTTCTCGGGCAGCCTTTACGCGCTCGCGCTCACCGGGGTCCGAACATTCGGCGCAATTACTCCAATCGGAGGCGTCGCATTCCTTGCTGGATGGGCCCTTCTTATGTGGGCTGCGATCGTGCGGTAGGAACAGCCGCCCGATCACTGACGACCGTGCGATCGAGAGAGACTCGATGGACGCGAAGGATGTATTCACTGCTCCCCCTGTCGGTTGAGGGCATCCCGCCTCAGGATTACCTGGGCCATGCGCAGGCTGGCGGCGTCGATCATACGGCCTTCGTGCGTCGCCGCACCGCGGCCTTCGGCTGTCGCCGCCTCATAGGCCTTGACCAGCGCTGACGCGCGGGCAACTTCTTCGGCTGACGGCGAGAACGCGGCATTCACGGTGGCCAGCTGCGCTGGATGGATGCACTGCTTGCCGTCGAAGCCGAGCGCGGCGGCGATCTGACACGCGCGGATCAGTCCGGCGGTGTCTTTGTAGCCGGCGTAGGGTCCGTCCATGCAGCGGAGTCCATTCGCGCGTGCGGCGGCGACGATGGTCAGCATGACGGCGTGATAGCGGTGGCCGGGATATGCGGCGTCGTGCTCGTCGAGCTCACCGATGCTGGACGCGGGCATCTGCATCGACGCG
>DATLLQ010000039.1:0-2912 GCA_035537775.1 Vicinamibacterales bacterium
TTGAAGTTCTTGGAGTTGTTCTTCGGACCATCGCCGGCGCCGGGCGCGAACTCATAGAAGTTGTTGTAGCTGGTGATGTGCTCGTAGCGGCTCGGCGCTTCGGATGTGCTGAGCGGACTCTTCTTGAACGTCGGAATCTTCGCCAGGCCACCACCCTGAGCCGCGGCCTCATTGGCCAAGGAGGGGAAACCCGCCGCCACGAGAGCGGCGGCCGACGCCTGGATGAATTCCCGGCGACGCAAGTACACGCTCTTCGGTGTGATCTCTGACGAACGGATGTCTGGAGCCTTCTTGATCAGCATATGGCGATTATAGGACTGCTGACCCGTGAAACAGAACGTTTCCAGGTCAGCTTACAAAGTTAACAATTAGATGCCGGCATGACCCCATTGGTCTCAGTCATCGTCCCAATCCTGGCCGCCGACCGTGACAGCGCCCGCCAACTCATCGCCCGGATTCCGGTTGATTTGCAGGTGGAAACCATCGTCGCCGAGGCGGGGACCGAGCTCGGGCTGGAGTCGCTGAGCCAGGGCAGACCAGATGTCACAGTTGTTCACACGCAGCAGGGACGAGGCCAGCAGATGAACGCCGCCGCCGGGCTCGCGCGCGGCGAGTGGCTGCTCTTCCTGCATGCCGACTCTCAACTCCCCTCCGACTGGCTCGATCTCTTCGAGACAAGCGTTCGAGAACATGGAACCGGCCCCGGCCCCTTATACCCGAGGCCCGGCGACATCGTCGGTGGCTGGTTTCAGTTCGCCCTGGACGACCCGGCCTGGCAGGCACGGCTGATCGAGCGAGCAGTGGCGTGGCGGGTTCGTCTGCTGCGGCTGCCGTATGGCGACCAGGGGCTCTTCGTCCAGCGCCGCACGTTTGCGGCGCTGGGCGGCTATCGCGACATCGAGTTGATGGAAGACGTGGACTTCGTCCGCCGCATGATAAACGCGGGAGCCGTGATCGAACTGCCGTGCGCTCTCATCACGTCGGCGCGACGATGGCGGCGCGATGGCTGGTTCCGTCGCAGTACGCGGAACCTCACGCTGCTTGCTCTGTACTTCTGCGGCGTCCCACCGAGGGTATTGGCGAGGTGGTATTAGTCCTCGGTCCTCGGTCCACGGTCCACGGTGAACCGCGAACTGCGAACTGCCTACTGCCTACTGCCTACTGCTTTCCAGTCGCCCGTCTTCGCCAGTGCGCGCGCGAAGCACTTCACCGCGCGAGACTCGGCTTCACGCTGCGCGACGGCAGACAGCGCGAGCGTCAGCTCCGCATCGGCTGGGCACGATACGTTGGATGACGGGGTCTCCGGACGGGAGGCGCTCGCGAAATATCTGGCGCCGCCCACACGAACCCACGTCGGGCGATCGGCGAGCGTTGCGGACATCAGCAGCTCCGCCATCGCCGTCCGCACAGTGGCTTCGACCCCCTCGCGCTGCGCCAGCAGTGCCGCCGGTGCGAGGTCGATCGTCGAGCCCGTCACCGCGGCACTCACCCACCATGGACGCCGCACTTCCAGCCGGAACTGATCGAGCGTGTCGTGCAACTCCACGGTGACCGGCACGGCTGGCGTCCCTAACGTGCGCGTCAGCGACTCGCGCGCGTTGACCGTCATGCGTTCGAGCTCTCTCGCGCTGACTTTCGAATCACGAGGAACCGAGACGACCACGCCGGATGCGCTCACCGCGATGGGCGGCGGCGGCACCGGCTTCGGGGAGACCGACGCCGTGGCGAGATCGGTCAACCGGAGATTGGGGTAGTACTGCGTGAGGATGGCTTCGAGCGATTCACCGCGACGCGCGCGACGGCCGGCTCCGATCACGCACATGCCGACGCCATGCCCGTATCCGCGACCGGTGAATCGAACAACCTTTCCCTGGCGCGAGAGTGTGAACGCCGTGCTGCGAACCCTCGTCGTTCCGAGCGCATCGCGAAACGCGGGACCGCTAATTTCGTTGGGACGCATCCCCGGCACGCGCAACCGCTCGACTCTGCTCGACTGATTGACTCCGTCGATCTCGATCGAACGCAAGGGACCGCCGCCGAACCCCGCACGCGACAGCGCACTCCTCAGTTCGTCGAGCGTCAGCTCCAGCGTCCACGGCACATCCTCTTCATGCACGTCGTCGTCGCGAACAACCTGCATGTACGGGAAATTGGCGCCGGGCCAGACCTGTGCAGCGCCTTCGGATCGGCCGCCACACGACGCCGAGTAGAACACCTCAGCGGGTGCGCCGTTCACGGTCAGCACGCGATGCGCAGTCGCAAGCGCCGCGCGGCGGGAATTGTCGTTCGCCGCACGAAGCACCTGGCAGTGAACCGTGTCGCACAAGTCAAACCCTTCTCGTCGATGACGGCCCATTTGCACGAGTGTGTAGGTTCGGATCGCGACGGCCAGCGCCTGGCGTGCCGCATCGGGCGCGTTGGGTTCGCCTTCGCCCGCAAGGACGCGTGCGACGTACACCTCGAGAGGAATGCGTGTGATGCGCCCACCGTTGGGTGAGCCGATGGCCACCATGCGTCCGACGCTGACGGCTTCGAGCTGTTCTTCCGTGACCTCGGACTGCGCGGCAACCTCAGCCGGTCTCCAGGTCTCGAAACAGGCGGCGGCGATCGCGAGGATCAGAAGGAATCGAACAAGCAATCAGAGTCTCCGCTTGCACCCTGGGCGACAGTTGCACTGAATCACTTGCTCGCCGTCCGTGAAGTAGTCGTACGTGAGTTCCTCGCCCGGCTCGATGTTGCGACCGGCACGGATCCAGATGTCCTTCCCGATAATCTGGCTGTAGCAATTCGGCTTGCAGGCGTGATTGATGAAGCGGGCGACGTTGCCGCCGATGGTTGCGTCACGAACCCAGCGCCGATTCACCGTGAAGCACCAGATCTCCCCCCGTTCGAGGTACTTCGTTTCACGTTTG
>DATLLQ010000040.1:0-90677 GCA_035537775.1 Vicinamibacterales bacterium
AGTGCGTTTCTGAAGTACGCGCCGCTGCCCGCGCCTCCACCGCATCCACTTGCGGCGTCTCTGCCGCAGGAGTACGTCGCCGCGAAGTTCTACTTCAGCCAATCCTTTCCCGACACCGCGGCGAATCGCGCGTTCGTGCAGCGTTCCATTGCCGAAGTCGCCGGACGGTTGCCGGTCGTGCTGCTCAGCGCCGGAGCACAGCTTGACGATCACCGCGACGCGCTCGTCGAGCCCGGCTCGCGGGTGCTGGCGATTCACGCCGATGTTCGCGACAACCTGGCCGCACAGAGCGCCATCGTCGCCGGGGCCCGGGGATTCATTGGCACCTATGGCGGCTTTTCGTATCTGGCGCCACTGTATGGTGTGGACTCGCTGTCGTTCTTCTCCGAGCGTGACAAGCTCGTCCCGTTTCATCTCGATCACGCTCACCGGGTCTATGGCAGCCGATCTGGCGGACGGTTTCTCGCCGTCGACATCGCCGATGCCGGAACCGTTTCGCTGACGTTCCCGCGAGCGCAGGCGGCAATCCAATGAAGGCCATCGGCGATCTGTTCGGCAAACGGAGCGACCAGGCGCCACCGTCCGTCGATCCGGCGGTCAAGCCGTCTGTGGCGGTGACCATCGACGAGCTGAACCGATCGGTGAATGCGCTTGCCAAGCAGGTAGGTCAGCTGCGCGGGCTCGTCTACCAGCAGGAGGACATGCTGAGCGAGGCGCTGCGGCGCGCTGGCTGGCTGGACGAGTCGGAGTCCTCTCACCAGCAGTCGCTGCAGCGTGCGCTGCGCGCGATTGCCGAACACGAGGACATCATCGTCGGACCGTGGACGGGAGAAGTCGGCTTCGAGCTGCTCTACTGGATTCCGTTCCTCGGCTGGCTGGCCGAACAAGGGCTTGCCCAGCGTCGCGTGACCGTCGTGTCGCGCGGAGGTGCGGCGTCCTGGTACCGCCATCTCGCCGCTCGCTATATCGATCTGCTCGAGTTGATGACTCCCGAGGAGTTCCGCGAGCGTACAGCCGGGCCGAAGAAGCAGGTCGACAAATCGCGCGAGCTCGATCGCGATGTGATCGAACGGGTCAAGCGCCAGCTCGGCCTGGAGAAGGCCGGCCAGATTCATCCGTCGTCGATGTTCCGGTTGTTCGCGCCGCTCTTTCGAAAGCGAGCGGGCGTCGAGCTCGTGGAGTCCTTTGCGTCACATCGGCGGCTGCTGCCGCCGGAGCCCGAGCCGATCGGCGGCAGCCTCGTGTTGCCACCGCAATACGTCGTGTCGAAGTTCTATTTCAGCAAGGCGTTCCCTGATACGACGGCCAACCGCGAGTTCGTGGCCGGCGTGCTCGCCAGCATCAGCCGTCATGTGCCGGTCGTCCTCCTCAGCACGGCGGTCCGGCTCGACGAACATGCGGACTTTGCCGCTTCGTCCGGTTCGGCGGTTCACGTCGTGGACACGCACGTGGTGCCGGAGCGGAATCTCGACCTGCAGACGCGCATCATTGCCGGTGCGCGCGGCTTCATCGGAACCTACGGAGGGTTCTCGTATCTGGCGCCGCTCCTCGGCGTCCGCTCAGTGTCCTTTTTCTCGCGTCGAGGTGGTTTCGAGAGCCACCATCTCGACCTTGCCGACCGCGTGTTCGATCAGTTGCTGCCGGGCGGATTCGTCGCGCTCGATCGCCGCGCACACACACTCGTCGAACCGGCGATCAGCCGCTGGCTCACTACGTCGCATGAAACTGTTCACGCCTAGGAAAAAAGTCCGGTCCGCCGACGGGAACGACGCGGCGGCCGACACGCTCGCGGAGATTTCGGCGCGGCTCGACAAGCTCGAGCGCGTCGTCACCGACCTGAAACAGAACATCGATCTGATTCCAGCGATCGTGCGCAAGCTGTACCTCGAAGGTGCGTCGTTGCCGGCGCCTTACGACCTGCTGTCGGAGCGATTCGGGTATCTGTCGCAGAACGAGGAAGACGGCCTCCTGCTGGCACTGTTCAAACGCATCGGAACGACCGACCAGCGCTTCGTCGAGATCGGATGCGGCATGAACGGCGGCAACTCCGGCTTCCTGGCGCAGGAGTGTGGGTGGAGCGGCTTGATGGTCGACGCGAAGACCGCGTCGATCGACAAGGTCCAGGTCCGGTTCAGGGGGCATCCGGTGCGCGTGGCCAAGCAGCGGGTGACGCGCGAGGGCGTCAATCCGATGCTCGAGAAGTTCGGCCTCACGGGGGAGCTCGACCTGCTCAGCATCGACATCGACGGCATGGACTACTGGGTGTGGGAGGCCGTGACCGCCTGCACGCCGCGCGTCGTCGCCATCGAATACAACTGGTTGTTCGGCGCCGAACGCGCCGTCACTATTCCGTACTCGTCAGAGTTCGACTTGAGCGCGATCGGCAATCGTGGATATCGCGGTGCGTCGCTGGCCGCGCTGGCGCACCTGGGACGGGCCAAGGGCTACCGGCTGGTCGCCACCGAGCGTGTCAACGCGTTCTTCCTCCGCAACGACCTCGGCCCGCAGATCCGCGAGATCGACGTCGCACGGGGCTATCGGGCGCCGTTGAACATCACCCGCGGCAAGGACGTGTTTCAGAAGATTGCGAAGGCGGGGCTGCCGCTGGTTGATGTGCTGACCGGCCAGACTGGCCCGATTGCCGACCTGCTGCCGCCGGCATGAAAAGGCCTGACGCGAAACGCCGGTTCCTGTTCGTGATGCAGTACCCGGGCTACCTGCGGTATTTCGATTCCACAGTCCGCGGCCTGGCGGCGCGCGGGCATCATGTGGACGTCATCTTCGACACCCCGCAGAAGCAGGCCGAGGGCGCCGAAGCGCTGATGGGTGTTCCGGGTGTGGAGCTGCTCGAGGGGAGCAGTCCGTCGCGCGGCGACCGGGCGTGGGACAGAGTGGCGCGCGCGGTTCGCGGCACGCTCGACTACGTGCGGTACTACCACCCGAAGTTTGCCGAAGCCACCTACCTTCGCGATCGCATGCGCAAGGTCGTTCCGCCCGCGCTCGGCTTCCTCGCTCGCAGGAATACCTCGACGAAGACCGTCACACGTGGGCTCGTTGCGCTCTTCACGTTGTGCGAGCGGGCGATCCCGAGCAGCCGTCGCGTCGAGCGGTTCATCAAATCGCGCCGCCCTGACGCCGTGCTCGTCACGCCGCTCGTGACGGCCCGCGGGAGGCAGGCTGACTATGTGAAGGGTGCGCAGGCGCTGGGCATTCCGGCCGCGGCATGCATTGCGAGCTGGGATCACCTGACGACCAAGGGGCTCATCCGCGTGCGGCCCGATCTGATCACCGTGTGGAACCGTGAGCAGCAGGCCGAGGCTGTCGAGTTCCACGGTATCGACCCGGAGCGGATCGTCGTCACCGGTGCGCAGCCGTTCGACCGCTGGTTCGAGCGCACGCCAACCGATCGCGCCCTGTTCTGCCGCAAGATTGGTTTGTCCGCGGATCGGCCGATCGTGCTCTTCGTCGGCTCGACCGCGTCAATCTCCGCGCCGGATGCGGAGCTCTATTTCGTCCGCCGCTGGATCGCGGCGCTTCGCGCGGTGCCGGAGCTGGCCGAGGTCGGCATCCTGATCCGTCCGCATCCCTATAACTCGACGCACTGGCGGGAAGCTGATTTCAGCGACCTGCCGAACGTCGCGATTTATCCGCGCGGCGCCAACCCGGTGAACGAAGCCGATCGGCAGGATTACTTCGATTCTCTTTTTCACGCCGACACGGTTGTCGGCGTGAACACCACGGCGATGATCGAAGCGGCGATCGTCGGCCGGACGGTGCACTCGGTTTTGGCCCCCGAGTTCGAGGACACGCAGGGGGGCACGCTGCACTTCCGCTATCTGCTCGTGGAGAACGGTGGATTCCTCCGCGTCGCTCAGTCGCTGCCGGAGCATGCAGGGCAGGTTGCCGAGACGGTTCAGGCGCCGGAGATCGGTCGCGCCGCCTGCGCGCGTTTCGTGGAGCGCTTCGTGCGGCCATTCGGACGTGAGGTGCCGGCGACGCCGGTGATTGTCGAGGCGCTCGAGCGCCTGGCGTTGACGCGCCGCGAGCGGGCGAGTGTTCCAGCATTCCTCTATCCATTGCAGCGGTTGCTGAAGGTCGCAGGCGATCGGGCGGTACAACGCGAGCGGCAACGCCGAGCCGCCGCCGCACGCAACGCGCGCCTGGCAGCCAGGAAGCGCGGCGACACGAGGGCAATCAACCCGGCCGACGCGGCTGCGGATGTAGGGACGAAGGCAGGGTAGGGCGTGAGCGACGTGATCAACGCAGCTTCACCGGCGCGGGTTCTCGAAGACCGCATTGCGGCGCTTCGCGACGCCCCCGGATTCCGCAACTACCAGTACGTCCGGGACCGCGTGCTCGAGATGCGGGCGCAGGTGGACGCCGACCCGCACTACATACCCAGTGCCTACTGGAAGGAGGAGCTCTCCAACTTCGAGTACATGCTCGACGCCTCGCCGCTCCTCATCGACAAGCTCCGTCATCACTCGTTCCACATCACCGGCCTGAAGCTGCACGACTATCGCACCGGGCAGTCGCGCAAGCGCCAGCGGTTTGCCGACAAGCTGCACGCGCTGCTGGCGCTGGGCCGGCCGGAACTGTTCGTTCCCGAGGCCGAGGCCCTGGGCGGCTACGGCTACATGATCGACGGCCATCTCGTGAACCTCGACACGCTCAAGTTCTTCGAGGTGTTCCTCGCGCTCGATAAAGGAGCGGTACTCGACGAGTTTCGCGAAGGACGCGAACGCAAGCTGGTGTGGGAAGTCGGAGCCGGCTGGGGCGGGTTCCCCTATCAGTTCAAGACGCTCTGCCCGAACACCACGTACCTGATCAGCGACTTCCCCGAACTGTTCCTGTTTTCAGCCACGTACCTGATGACGCTTTTCCCCGGCGCCCGGGTGCGGTTCTGGGGCGAGGAGCCGGCCGAGCGGATCTTCGCGAACTGGCAGGACTACGACTTCATCTTCACGCCGAACACCGCACTGGCCGACCTGACTCCGGATCGTCTCGACCTGGCCGTGAACATGGTCTCGTTCCAGGAGATGACGACGGCGCAGGTGACGTCGTATGTGGCGCGCGCGCACGAGCTCGGTGCGCGGTTTCTCTACAGCCTGAATCGCGAGAAGTCGGGCATGAATGACGAGCTCGACAGCGTCAGCCGCATCGTCTCGCTGTACTACTGGCCGCGGGAGGTGTCGGTCCTCAAGGTCAGCTATCAGAAGATGCTCGACGAGTCGCCGGGAACGAACGACTACAAGCACATCGTCGGTTGGAAACGCATCAAGACTCCAGACGCGTAATCACTGATGCCCAGAGTCATCATCGGATCGCCGCTGTTCAATCACGCCGGGGACTTCCCGGAGGCGATCGAGTCGATTCTCAGCCAGACATTCACGGACTTCGCGCTCGTCCTCGTCGACGACTGCTCGACAGACGAGACCGCGGCGATTGCGCGCGAATACGAGGCGCTCGATCCTCGCGTGTCGTACCAGCGCAACACCGAGCGTCTCGGGCTCATCGGCAACTCACACCGCGCGTTCTACGCCGCGAAAGAGCGGCATCCAGACGCCGAGTACTTCGCCTGGGCGAGCGATCACGATCTCTGGCACCCGCGATGGCTCGAGCAGCTCGTGAAGACGCTCGACGAGCATCCGGACGTGGTGCTGACCTATCCGCTCAACCGGCGCATCGGCGTCAAGGGAGAGGTGCTCAAGCGGCGGCCGTGGGCGTTCGACACCTTCGGCGAGACGAGCCGCTGGGTCCGGATGCGGCGCGGCATCAAGGACATGTCGGCCGGCAACATGGTCTACGGCCTGTTCCGGATCGGACCGCTCGAGCGCGCCGGCATCTACCGCCACGTCCTGGTGCCCGACCGCCTGTTGTTCACCGAGCTGTCGCTGTACGGGCAGTTCAAGCAGGTGCCGCAGGTCCTCTGGTTCCGGCGCTGGTACGGCAACATCTTCAGCCTCGAGCGCCAGCGGGTCAGCTTCTTTCCCAAGGGCAAGCCGCTCTATGCGTACTTTCCGTGGTGGTGCAGCCACGCAGTCAGCCTGTTCTGGACCTTCACCGTTCAGGGGCGCGGACTTCCTGGCGTGTCGCGAGCGGCAGGCGCGCTGGCGGCGGTGCAGGTGTTCTTCTTCGCCGGCCTGCTGCATATCTGGCAGAGCCTGCGTGCGCTGAGGTTCAAGATTCTCGACAGGCTGGTCGGCCTGCGCCCGTACGAACGTGCGGTCCGTCTCCGGTTTCGCGCTGTCGCGCGGCGAGGAGTGGTTGATGTGACGAAGTCGCGCATGAAGAAGGCGAGAAAGGCGCGCGCACGATTGGGACGCCGCGTGCGCCGTCTCGCCTTCGAGCTCGTGCGGCGTCCGGGCCTGTGGTTCATCGGTGCGCTGCGCGCCTTGCCGGTCGTGAAGAACCGCGTCATCCCGTCGCTGTTGAAGGACGAATTCGACGAGCTTCCAGCGAAGCCGCATGCCGACGCGATGCGGAACGAGATCGAGCCGCTCACGAAAAGCGATGCGCCAATCGTCATCGGCCCGTGGGTCGGCGAGGTTGGATACGAGCTCCTCTACTGGATTCCGTTTCTGAACTGGGCCATCAAGGAGTTCGGCCTCGAGCAGCGGCGCCTGATCATCGTCTCGCGTGGCGGGGCGCGGCATTGGTATCGCCACATCAGCCGCGAGTACGTGGACGTTTTTGATCTGTTCTCGCTCGACGAGTACCGGGAAGCGAACGAGCTGCGGTGGGACAAGGCCGGACACCAGAAGCAGTACCGAGTCGAGAAGATGGACCGCGACATCGCCGATCGGGTCAAGGCGAAGCTGGGGCTCGAGCACGTCGAGCTGCTGCACCCGGGGCCGATGTACCGGCTGCTGCGGTTCTACTGGTTCGAGAAGGCCGGCGTCGGGGTACTCAAGCAGCACACCGAATACAAGCCGTTCGAGCGCGTGGAGCGCAGCGCGGCGCTGAAGGACCTGCCACGGGACTATGTGGCCGTGCGCTTCTATTTCCGGCCGTCGTTTCCGGACACTCCCGAGAACCGTCAGTTCGCCGCTGATACCGTCCGCGCGATCAGCCGCGTCATGCCGGTCGTGCTGCTGAACACCGGACTGCGGCTGGATGACCATGAGGATCTGAACGTGCCCGGAATGGGTATGGGGATTCACCATGTGGATCGCCTGATGACCGCCGAGCGCAACCTCGAAGTGCAGACCGAGATCGTCAGCAACGCGCGCGCGTTCGTCGGTACCTATGGCGGCCTCGCCTATCTGGCGACGTTTTATGGCGTGCCGTCGTTCGCCTTCTATTCCTCTCAGAACGAACTGCTTCCGTCGCACATGGACGCCTGGTGGCGCCTGAGCCGGATGATGGGCGTTCCGGCCTCCGCCATCGACACGCGCGGGACGGATCTTCTGCGGACGGTACTCGGCGGCGTGGAGCGTCTCGACGTGACCAGAGCGGCGGTGGGCTCCTAACATGTTGCGCTCCTTCCGCCGCTCCGTGCTCCGAATGCTCGGCGTGGTCTCGCGCGAGGAGTTCAACGCGACGACGAAGCGTGTGCTTGGGACCGTCAACAGGAACGCTGTGCGTCTGGCCAAGCGTCTCGATCGGCTCGATCAGCAGCTCGCCGAGCTGAACCAGCAGATGGTCGGGCTCGATACGATCGCCCGCACCGGGCGGCTCCGCAAGATCGACGACAACGTCGATGCGCTCGTGCGACACACGTTCCTCAACGGTCGCCTTCCCGAGCCGCAGGCGCTGCTGTCGCGGAGGTTTCGCGGGCTGTCGCAGCACGAGGAAGACGGCATCACCGTCGCGCTGTTCGATCGCGTTGGCACCGACACGCAGCGCTTCGTCGAGATCGGCGCCGGCGTGAACGGCGGGAACTCCGGCTTCCTGGCGAAGGAATGCGGGTGGACCGGCCTGATGTTCGAGATCGATCCGGGGAGAATCGATCGCCTGCAGCGACGCTTCGCGCCTGCCGTAAAGGTCGTCGAGGCGCAGGTGACGAGGGAAAACATCAACGAGCTGATCACCGCCAACGGGTTCGCCGGCGATGTCGATCTGCTGAGCATCGACATCGACAGCAACGACTACTGGGTGTGGGAGCAGTTGTCCGTGTGCCGCCCGCGCGTTGTCATCGTCGAATACAATCCGCTGTTCGGTACTGACCGCGCGGTGACCATTCCCTACGATCCGCACTTCAATCGGCGGGAATTCGAGGTGCCTCGAGCGGCGTACTATGGAGCCTCGCTGCAGGCGCTGGCGAAGCTCGGGGCCCGCAAGGGATACCGGCTGGCGCTGCTCGAGCCGCGCGGCGTGAACGCGTTCTTCGTGCGTGAGGACCTGGCGCGCGACCTGCCCCCGTTGCGCGTCGGCGACGTGCCAATCGCGCCAGACGTGGTCGCAGATTTCGGACCAGGCGGAGTCTTTTCAATGCTCGATCGCGCGGGGCTTGCGCTGATCGATGTGTAGGCCGGGTGCCGCGAAGCGGATCATTCACGCGACGCGGACGCGGCGGCATGACAAACGATGATTGTCGGATACAAGGATCTCAGGCAGTACCGGAAGAAAGTGGCCATGGTGGACGGTGGGTTCGATCCGCTTCACCAGGGACACATCGAGTACTTCGCGCGCGCTCGCGAGGTGGGCGGCACGCTGCTGTGCAACATCGCGCCCGACTCGTACACGGCTGCCAAGCACGCGCCGCTGCTGCCGGCGCCGCAGCGAGCGCAGGTCATCGATGCGCTCAAGTCGATCGACTACACACACGTCAGCCCGGTTGATACTGAGACCGTGCTGCGCGATCTGCAGCCGACGCATTACATCAAGGGCAAGGACTGGGAAGGCCGCCTGCCGCCAGAGCAGGTGCGGATCTGCGAGAAAGAAGGCATCGAGATCGTCTTCCTCGACACTGTGCGGGACTCGTCGACCCGGCTTCTCACGACGTTTCAGACGGGACGCAACGGCCGGCCCAACCTCCCGGCGTTCGAGTCGCTGGTGTTCTCGCAGAAGCGCGTCGAGGCGACCCACTACGACGAGTCCTACTGGACCGACCAGTGGCGCCAGGCGGGCAACGTCTATACGGTCGAGAAGCGGCGCGAGATCGAAGGACGCCATCCCCTGGTGGTCAAGGAGGTCTTCGACCCCCGGCGCGTGCTCGATGTCGGCTGCGGCCCAGGCATCCTGATGTACCTGCTGCACGAAGTCGGTGTCTCCGCCGACGGCGTGGATCCGGCGCCAGGCATGCGGGAGATGGCGCCGCCCGAGGTGCGCGACCGCATCATCATGGGTGACGCCTGGAGCCCGGACCTGCCGTCAGACGCCTACGATCTGGTGATCTGCCGGGAGGTCTTCGAGCACATGACCGTGCTCGAGGTGCGCGAGGCGGTCCGCAACATCTGCCGCGTCTCGTCGCGCTTCGCCTATGCGACGACCCGGTTTCATCCGGATCCGCACACCCTGCTCGACGTCAATACGTCCGACGAGCTGGATCCCTCGCACATCACGCTGATGAACAAGGACCTGCTGCGCCTGTTCTTCGTGCTCGAAGGGTTCCGCCAGCGGAAGGATCTCGAGGATCGCATCGACTGGATGGGGAAGGGCCGGGTGCTGGTCTACGAGAAGGTTACGGCCGAAAAATAGAGCGTCTGTCATCAGTTGTCAGTTATCAGTTACGAGGGAGACATGAACCGTCAGCTCATCATTGGCGATCGCGTCATCAGCGACGACAGCGATGCCTACGTCATCGCGGAAATCGGCCACAACCATCAGGGCAGCCTGAAGACGGCGAAGGAGCTGTTCCAGGCCGCGGCCGAATGCGGCGTCGCCGCGGGGAAGCTGCAGAAGCGCGACAACCGATCGCTGTATACGCGCGAGATGTACGACAAGCCGTACGACAACGAGAACAGCTTCGGCGCGACCTATGGTGAGCATCGCGAGGCCCTCGAGTTCGGCAAGCAGGAGTACGAGGAGCTGCAGGCCGAGTCAGCCCGCCTGGGAATCGGCTTCTTCTCGACCGCCTTTGACATCCCGAGCGCGAACTTTCTTGCTGAGCTGAATACCCCGGCCTACAAGATCGCCTCCGGCGATCTGAAGAACATCCCGCTGCTGCGGCACGTCGCGAAGATCGGCAAGCCGATGATCGTCAGCACCGGCGGCGGCACGATCGATGACGTGCAGCGTGCCTACGACACGATCATGCCGATCAACCCCCGGCTGTGCCTGCTGCAGTGCACGTGCGGCTACCCGGCGGAGTTCGCGGAGCTCGACCTTCGCGTCATCGCCACGTATCGCGAGAAGTTCCCCGAGATCGTCATCGGCTATTCCGGGCACGACAACGGGATCGCCATGCCGGTGGCCGCTTACATGCTCGGCGCGCGCATCATCGAGAAGCACTTCACGCTGAATCGCGCGATGAAGGGGACCGACCACCGGTTCTCGCTCGAACCGGTCGGCATGAAGAAGATGATTCGGGACCTGCAGCGCGTCCGCCTGGCGCTCGGCGACGGCCGCAAGAAGGTGTACGCGAGCGAGGCGAGCCCCGTGCTGAAGATGGGGAAGAAGCTGGTGGCGGCCAGAGATCTGCCGGCCGGTCATGTCCTGACCGCCGCGGATATCGGGATCAAGAGCCCCGGCGACGGTCTCGCCCCGTTCTATCTCGATCAGATCGTCGGCCAGGTTCTCACCCGCGACGTGCGGGCGGATCAGTCGCTGACGCTCGAGCTCGTGGGCCGGCCCGCCGCGGCAACCGCAGGCGTCTGACATCTCCCGTTCGATGACCGACAGATTCCGGATCGACGGCCGTGTCGCCGTCGTCACCGGTGCGCTGGGCAACCTGGGACCCGTGTGGGCGCAGGCGCTGCTCGAGGCCGGCGCCACCGTGATTGGGCTCGACCTGCCAGGCGCCGAGCCGAATGCGGCGTTCGCGGCGCTGCAATCGGCCCATCCCGACAAGCTGACGCTCGTGGGTGCGAGCGTGACCGATCGTGCCGCGCTCAGCGCCGCGCGCGATCTCGTGCGCTCACGGTTCGACGTCCCCTCCGTGCTTGTGAACAACGCCGGGATCGACGCGCCTCCGGCCGCGAAAGGCGGCGGCCACACGCTGGAGGAGATTCCGTTCGAGGTGAACCGTCGCATCTTCGAGGTCAACACGCTCGGGCTCTTTCAGGTGACGCAGCTGTTTGGCTCGGACATGGCCACCGCGCGGCGTGGCTCGATCATCAACATCGGGTCGCTCTACGCGTCGGTGTCGCCGGACGCCCGCTTCTACGATCACATCGTCAGCGACCCGCCCTTCCTGAAACCGCCGGCCTATGGCGCGTCGAAGGCCGCCGTGGTCAATCTGACGAAGTACTTCGCCACGGCATGGGGGCCGTTCGGCGTCCGCGTCAACACGCTGTCGCCAGGCGGCGTGCTGGGCGCGCAGGACGAGCAGTTCAAGCGCAAGTTCAACGCGCGCGTCCCGCTGGCCCGGATGGCGGTGCACCAGGATCTGATCGGCCCACTGCAGTTCCTGGCGTCGGATGCGTCCGCGTACGTCACAGGCGCCGAGCTTCGCGTCGATGGAGGGTTTACCGCATGGTGAGCAGCCTTCCTGGTCTCGTCGTGCAGAAGACGATCCGCGGCATGAAGAAGGCGCGGAAGCAGGCGCAGCGCGGCGCCAAGATGGCGCGATTCGTCGCTGGGCGCGTGCGCTCCGCTGAGAAGAGCCTGTTCTTCCACCTGCGCGACACGCGGGCCGGCCGGCTGCTGCTCGAGGCTACGACCTTCGCTCGCGCCGGCAGGGAGCTGCGCGGCCGGCGCCGGGTGGCGGCGGCCTACGTCAAAGGGATCAGCGCACCGGTGATCGATCCCGACAAGGGCTACGCTCCCGTGTCGTTCGATCCCGCGAGCCCGGAGTTCAGCGGTGTGCTCGCCACGTGCCGCCGGCTCTTTGCGGTGAAGCAGGCCAAGATCGCCGAACAGATGGCCGGGATGGAGAGCTGGACCGCGGAGAAGCAGGCCAAGTTCCAGTCGAGAAAACAGTCCTTCTATCGCCATCTCCTGAAGGACGAGGATCTCCGCCGCAATCCCGATCTCGTCGAGTTCGCGTTGAGCGAGCCGCTGCTCGGTCCGGTGACGCGGTATCTGGGAATGGTTCCGTATCTCACCCGGGTGGATCTCGTGTACTCCGTGTCGCGCGGCACAGAAGAGAAGATTGAGAGCCAGCTGTTCCATCTCGATCACGAGGGGCTCCGCCAGGTGAAGTACTTCATCTACGTGTACGACGTCGATGAACCCGAAGGGCCCTTCACGTTCCTGCCGGCCGACACCAGCTTCCGTGTCGTCAACGACGTCCGCTCGTGGCGGAAGACCCATGGCCGCGGAGACGTGGAGTCGCGGCGCTATCTCGACGAAGAAGTGGTCGGGGTCGACGCGGCGCAGGACATCGTCACGGTCAAAGGGCCGGTCGGCTCCGGCGTGGCCGTCGATACCTCGCGCTGCCTGCACCTCGGCAGCCGCTGCAAGCCGGGCGCATTTCGCCTCGTGCTCTACCTGCAGTACTGCACGACGCGCGAGCTGACGAACGTGTTTGACGTGTCGCGCTTTGCGCGTGACCCGGTGAGGCAGATGGCTGTCAGCCACAGCGTCGAGCCCGGACGCGCGCAGGCCGACCACTACGAGATGTCCGTCTGACGCGTTAGAACGTCCCTTCATGTCCGCGATCCAGGCCGCCAGAAACTACGTCGCATGGGCGTTTCGTCGCGCCACGGTGCAGGCCATCGAGGTGCAGCGAAACGCGTATTACCGCGTACGCGAAACGCCGCAGGGCCGTGCGCTGCTGAAGACCGCGGAGTTCCTGCGCGCGCCGTCCAGCAACCGGACGCGTCGCCGGACCGCGCACGACTACGTCGCGCGGGCACAGCCCCCGGTCATGGATCCGGCGAAGGGATACGCGTTTACGTCCGTCGAGAAGTTCGAGAAGTTCGACACCGTCCTCGCGGCCGCGCGCGATCTGTTCCAGCGGAAGAAGGCCGCGATCGACGCCGAGCGGGAAGGCTTCGACTCATGGGACGAGGAGCGGCGGCAGAAGTACCTGAAGCGGAAGGACAACTTCCTGCGGAACCTGCTCGATGACGCCGATCTGCGTGAGAAGCCGACGCTCGTGGATTTTGCGCTGAGCGACTCCGTGCTCGGGATGGCGACGCGGTATCTCGGCACGGTTCCGTATCTCTGCCGCGTCGATCTGGTCTACTCGCTGCCGCGTGCGGCCGCGGACAACATCTCCAGCCAGCTCTTCCACGTCGATCCTGAGGGGCTGACGCAGGTCAAATTCTTCATTCACGTCTTCGACGTCGGCGAGGCCGAAGGCCCGTTCACGTTCATTCCAGCCGACGAGTCCACGCGCATCCTGGCGGAGATCAGGAAGCTGCGCCGGCGGCAGGGGAAACCGAATATCGGGCGCTACCAGGATGAGGAGATCGCCGCCGTCGGCGGCGACGGCTCGATCGTCCGTCTCAAGGCGCCGGCGGGCGGCGGCGTCGCCATCGACACGTCGCGTTGCCTGCACATGGGCAGCCGTGTTCAGCCTGGCGCATCGCGGTTGTGCCTGTACCTTCAGTACTGCACCACGCTCGAGCCGACGAACGTCTTCGACGTGGATCGGCTGAAGCCGGATCCGGTTCGCCATCTCGCCGTGAAACACAGCACCGAACCCAACGCCAATCGCGTCGGCCCGTCAGCGCAGATGGCGTGAAGCGCCCGGCAGTCATCGTCCTGGGCGGCGCGGCACTGCTCCTCTGCGTGCTGCTCCGCGGTCTGCTCAGCCCGTCGACGGATCGTCTGCCAGGCATCGATTCCGGAAACCTCTACACATGGGAGGTCTACACGCGCGAGGCGCTCGGCAGCGGGCAGTTGCCGTTCTGGAACCCGTATCACTTTGCCGGCACACCGCACCTGGCGGATCCGCAGACCACGGTGCTGTATCCGCCGGCCCTGCTGCTGCGATGGCTTCCGGTGCCCGCGTATCTCGGCTGGATGATGGCGCTGCACCTGTGGATCGCCGCCGCGGGCACTCTGTACGCCGCGCGGGTGATCGGGCTCGGTTGGCTCGCGGCTGCGGCCGCGGCGGTGGCCGTGATGCTCGGCGGCAGCGTTCCCGGGTGGATACACAACGGCCACCTGCTGGTGCTGTATTCGGCGGCGTGGGCACCATGGGTGCTGGGGCTCGCGATTGTTTCCGTACGATCCGGACGCGTTGTTCCCGATGGTCGTCTCGTGGCGGTGCTCCTGCTGCAGTTCCTCACCGGTTACCTGCAGGGCAGCCTCTACATCGGAGCCGCGCTGTCGCTGTACTTCGTATATTCCAGTCTGTGGCCCGAAGGCGCACCGCGATGGCAACCGCTCGTGCAGCTCGCGCTGCTGGCCGTGCTCTGTGCGGCTGCCGGAGCGTTTCAGCTCCTGCCGACCGCGACGCTCGTGTCGCAAGCCGGGCGAAGTGCAGGGCTTCCGTACAGCGAAGCGCTTGAAGGAAGCTGGCGGGCCGGCGATCTCGCCACGATCTTCTTTCCGTTTCACCAGGTGCCCTCCGAGCCCCCTCATCGCTACCTTGCCGACCGGCTCGTCTTCGTCGGCTGGCTGCTGACTGCGTTCGTGCCCTTTGCCTTTCTCGTCCGCGAGCGGCTGCGCATCGCCGTGTATCTCGGCGCCCTGACGCTGCTGGCTGTTGCGCTCGCGCTCGGCGACACGCTTCCGCTCTTCCGCCTCCAGCACCTGCTCTTTCCCGGACTTCGCGTACCTGGACGCGTCCTCTTTCTTGCGACCGTTGGTTTCGCGCTGCTCGGCGCGATAGGACTCGAGGCGCTCCTGGCCCTGACGGCGCAGCGGCGGTGGCGCCTCCTCTCGGCAGGCGGCGCCGTTGGCATTGCAGCCATCGCGTTGGCGTCCTACGTCGCCAGCCACCCGACCTCTGGCGTCAACGTCGCTGCTCCTGGTTGGCCGTGGGTCCCGATTGTCGTCACAGCTCTGGTTCTTGGAGTGGTTGCGACCGCGATTGCTGGATGGCAGCGACTGGCTCTCGTTGCCGCCCTTGCCGCAGTCGTCCTCGACGTGACCACGCTCACCGCGGGTGCGGTGGCGACGACGCCGCTCGATTCGGCCGCGTCTATCCGTCAGGCAATCGGGCCTCCGTCTCAGGGTCGGGCAATTTCGCTGTGTGAGAACCGCATCAGTCCGCGCGAGTTCCTTCTCAATCGCGAATCGAGCGTTGATGGCCCGCCCGGACTCCACCTGCGTGGCTACGGCGAGTGGGCCTCGCTCGCAAAGAGCGGAGACGCTCCGCCCACCGACGGAATGTATCGCCGGATCGGAAGCGAGGGCCCGGCGCCGGTCAGGCGCGATCTCCTCGATCTCGCCAACGTCACCCGTGTCGTCTCGTGCGATCGGCAGCCCTCGGGAGACCTGACCCTCGTGACAAAGGCCAATCCGGACGCCTGGCCGCGTGCGCGCTGGATCTGCGCGGCCGAAGAGGTGTCAA
Source organism: Vicinamibacterales bacterium (assembly GCA_035537775.1). Taxonomy (GTDB): domain Bacteria; phylum Acidobacteriota; class Vicinamibacteria; order Vicinamibacterales; family UBA2999; genus Gp6-AA40. The sequence goes on from DATLLQ010000040.1 coordinate 15,515, forward strand.
AGCCGCAGCTGATCTCGCGGCTGCTGCTTGGACGGTACATGCCAAGTGGAGAACTGAGGCCCCGTCATTCGATCAAAGTGCGGTGGGCGCACGGTGTGGATGATGCCCATCGAGAGGCAATCGCCGCGCGGCATCGGCTCGAGGAAGGCGTCTGGGTGGAGCCGGAGACATGGCGCTACGTCCTTGGCGATCCATCACTCGACGCCGTGCTCGCAATCATCCGCGACCCCGAGATCGACGATACGCACGGCGTTGACAGAGGAACGGGGGCGATCATGTCGCTGCCCGAAGCTCAACCCGATGTGTCTGCCGTGAGCGAGGACGCCGAGCGGCAGGTGCTCGTCGGCACGGCTTCGTGCCAGGTGCCCGGGCGCGCGACAGTAACGGCCAGCGATCGTGTGGACGGCTACGTCTCCGTTCGCGTCATCGCACCGGCGGACGGATTCGTGTTCCTGAGCGAACCGTACTACCCCGAGCGCCATGCCTATCTCGACGGCCGACGGACGACTGCCATGCGGGCCGACCTCGCGTTCACCGCGGTTGCTGTTCCGGCAGGCGAGCACGTGCTCGAACTTCGCTATGCGCCATCGCGTTTCTACCTTGGCTCGGCGATCAGTGGCATGACTGGTCTTGCGTACGCAGGCCTTGTCGTTGTCCGGCGCCGGAAGAGAAAACCGTGACGGTCCTCTTCCACGTCACGCTGATGACGATGCTCCGGCATTTCGAAGGAGTCCTGCTCGCGCTTGCCGAAAAGGGCCATCGTGTCCGCGTCGCGTTGCACAACCGCCGCCCCGATCTCGTTCCGCCTGCGACGCTGACCGGTCATCCAGCCATTTCCTTCGTCAGGGCCCCGCCGCGTCGCGGCGACGCCTGGGGGCATCCCATTCACGAGATGCGGGCGCTGCGCGACTACCTGCGCTACCTTGACAGCCGCTACGACCACGCGCCGAAGCTGCGCACGCGCGCGCTGCGCAAGATGGTTGCGGCGCTCACGCACGAACACCATTCGCACATTGCCATGCACTGCCCGCACTGCAATGAGCGCATGGTCGATGACCAGGTCGGACGCATGCTGCTGGCATTCCGCAAGGAAGGACGCCGGAATCTGGCGGCCATGCTGGAGCTGATGGAATCGACGATTCCCAGCGATGCGGACATTGACGCATTCATCCGCACCGAGGCGCCCGACGTGGTGCTCGTCACGCCGCTCATCAACTTCGGCTCCTACCAGGCTGACTTCGTCAAGAGCGCCCAGGCCCTGAACATTCCGGTCGGCTTTCCGGTCTTCAGCTGGGACAACCTGACCAACAAGGGGCTGATACACGTCGTGCCGGATCGCGTGTTCGTCTGGAACAGCCGCCAGCGGTACGAGGCGGTGAAGATGCACGGCGTTCCCGCCGAACGCGTCGTCGTCACCGGTGCACCGCGTTTCGACGACTTCTTCCGGATGCAGCCGAAGCAGTCGAGGGAGGCGTTCTGCACCGCCGCTGGGCTCGACCCGGCAAAGCCGATCGTGACATATCTCTGCTCGTCGGAGTTCGTGGCGCAGCGTGAAGTCGATTTCGTCGGGCGATGGATCAGTGACCTTCGTGCCGATCCGGCGCTGCGTGACTGCGGCGTGCTCATCCGGCCGCATCCGCGTGAACAGAAGCAGTGGCGGAGCTTCACGCCGCCACCCGGTGTGGCTGTGGTGTTTCCGCTCGCCCTCAACGCCGATCAGACGCTGTTCGACACGCTCGTGCAGAGCGCCGCCGTTGTCGGGCTGAACACCAGCGCGCAGCTCGAGGCCGGGATTGTCGGCCGGCCCGTGTTCACGATCCTTGCACCGGCCGAGGTCGCCGAGGGGCAGCAGGGCACGATTCACTTTGAGTACCTGCTCAAAGAGAAGGGCGGGTTCGTGGAGGTCGCACCGGATTTTCAGACGCACCGGCGCCAGCTGGCCGCGGCGCTCCGCGGCGAGTACGACGCGGCTGGAATTCGAACCTTCATCGAAAGTTTCGTCCGGCCCCGTGGCCTGTCCCATCCCGCGACGCCGTTTCTGGTGTCGGCCATTGAAGAACTGGCGCGAACGCGCCGCCCGGAGCTCCACGATGCAGTACGCGTCTGAGGTGACCTCGTGCCGATAGCTCCCGACGTGGTGCTTGGCGAAGGGGTCACGATTCATCACCCCAGCCTGGTCAATCTGTACGGCTGCCGGATCGGCGACGAGACGAAGATCGGGACGTTCGTCGAGATTCAGAAGAACGCCGTCATCGGACGACGGTGCAAGATCTCATCGCACACCTTCATCTGCGAGGGCGTCACCATCGAAGACGGCGTCTTCGTCGGTCACGGCGTGATGTTCATCAACGACCGGCGGCCGCGCGCGACAACGAATGGCGAGCTGCAGACAGAGAAGGACTGGGCGGTCGTCCCGACGCGCGTGCGCCGCGGCGCATCGATCGGAAGTGGCGTCACGATCCTCTGCGGCGTGACGATCGGTGAAGACGCGATGATCGGCGCCGGTGCGGTGGTCACGCACGATGTGGCGCCTGGTGAAACAGTCGCCGGCGTGCCGGCGCGTGTGATGCGGCGGGGAGCCGGCGCGGGGCAGTGAGCCGCGGCTGATGCGTCGACGGCTGCTGCCTGCGGTGCTTGCGTGCGCAGTCGCGGTCGGGGCGTTCGGTTATCGATTCCTGTCGGCGGAACTGACTGACGACGATTACCAGTTTCTCGCGATCGGCCGTCAGGTCCAGGAATTTGGCGAGTGGCCGCTGCGTGACCTCGTCGAAGAGGGCGATCCGCTCCACAACGTGGCGTCGGCGGCTCTGCTCAGTGTGTTCGGCTACCGCCTCGCCGGAGAGGTCTTTTTCGATCTCGCGCTGCTGGCGCTGGCAGCGGCGGTGGCGTTCCTCGTGGCCCGCGATGTCTCTGGTTCGATTGCAGTCAGCCTCGCGGCCGTTGCGCTGGGCGTGTTGATGTCGCCCCGGCTGTACGACTATCCGAAGGCTGTCTTTCCCATGCTGGGCCTGTGGGGCTGCCTGCGCTATATCCACCGGCCCACGGCGATGCATGCGGCGATCCTTGGCGCGTTGACGGGTGTCGCGTTTCTGTTTCGACACGACCTCGGCTTCTATCTGGGGGTCGCGGCGTCGGTGACGTGGGTGTCCCTCAAGTTGGCTACGGGTACCGCGCCTCTGGGCACTGTGCGCGCGTACGTCATCGCGCTTGCTCTCTTCGTGGTGCCATATCTGGCCTACGTTCAGGTGCTCGGGGGAATTCCCGCCTACGCTGCAGCCAGTCAGCGATTCATCGAGCGCGAGGTCGGCCGGTCCGATGATCCGCTGCCCACGTTCGCGTTTGATTTATCCCGTCCCGCGCTGGAGCGATCGCCAGGATTCCCGGTCAAGATCCGGTGGGCGGCGAGCGCGGACGAGTCGATGCGAGTCGAGCGGGAGCGGCGCTACCAGCTGGCCGACGGGACGCAGGATGACGGCCGCACCTGGAACTACAAGCTGCGGGACCATCGCTTCGAGAACATCCGCGCGATCGTGAACGATCCGCAGATCGAGGACACGGCAAACATCGATCGCACGGATCCAGCGACCGCGGGACACTCGCTGGTGGACCGGCTGCGGCGGACGCTCCGCACACCGCCTTCAGTGGCCGTCGCCCCGGGTGTGCTGTCGCGCAATAACGGGATCGCGTGGCTGTACTACCTGTTCATGGCCCTTCCGTACGTCGTGCTGGCGATCTGTGTTCTGCCCGTCCTTCGCCGGCAGCCTGCGCCAGATTCGTGGATGCGGATTGCACCTGTCGTTGGCCTCTCGGCGATTGCGGGACCGTTCTGGTTGCGCGGAAACATGTACGAGAACTCGCGGCTGGCCGACCTTGCGCTTCCGAGCGCTGTGCTCGGAGCGTGGCTGCTTGCGATGGCCTTCCGACACCGTCGTCCTGCCATAAGGAACGTTCTCGCCGTATGTGCCGTGGCGATCTTTATCGCGACCACGGGTGCGGTGGCGGCGTTTGCGAACGTGCGTCGTGGCGTCGATGACAGCCTCGCCGTGCTCAATCGGAAGGTGTTGTCCGAAGAGATCGACCGGCAGATGGCGTGGCTGCTCGCATCGCCGCCTCCCCTTTCCTTGCTGTCGACCGCGACCGGCATGCGCGGAGCGGCCGAGTATCTGCAGCGATGTACGGCGCCTTCCGATCGTGTGTTCGTCTACGGGTTCTATCCGGAGGTGCTCTTCTTCAGCGGCCGCGCGTCAGCTGCCGATCGGGCGGTCGTCCTGCGCGGGTTCTGGACGCGCGATGCCGAGCAGAGAAGGACGATTGCCGCGCTGAGCAAGGGACCGGCGCCGCTCGCCCTGATTGACGTTGAGACTGCCGGCGGCGCCTCGCCGGACCGGTTTCTCGATCCGACGCTCGCGATTCTGGACACGTACCTCTCGCAGCACTATCGCGAGGCTGGGACCACTGGATTCGGCGGGTCGTCCAACCTCACCTTTCGCGTGCTCGTGGACCGCCGCCGGATGCCGACCGGTACCTACGAGCCGTTGTCACTCCCGTGTTTTGCAGCTGCCGGCTGATGAGGATCGAATGATTCGAGTTGGTGTCATCGGATACGGGTACTGGGGTCCAAACCTCGTTCGGAACTTCGCTGATCTGGCTGACGCGTCGGTGACCGCCGTCTGCGACCGGCGCCCGGAGCGGCTGGCGCAGGCGCAACGCCGATATCCGGGCATCCGGACGACAGGCGATCCCATGGAATTGATTGCCGATCCCTCGGTCGACGCCGTGGTCATTGCCACGCCGGTCGGGCTGCACTTCGAGCTGGCGAACGCCGCGTTGCGCGCTGGCAAGCATGTGCTCGTCGAGAAGCCGATCACGTCCACGAGCGATGAGGCGCGGCGGCTGATCGACGAGGCCGCCCGCCGGCGCCTCGTCCTGATGGTCGATCACACCTTCATCTACACCGGCGCGGTGCAGAAGATGCGCGAGCTCGTCGTCGGCGGCGAGCTCGGGGACATCAACTATTACGACTCGGTGCGCATCAACCTCGGGTTGTTCCAGCCGGACGTGGATGTGCTGTGGGACCTCGCCGTCCATGATCTGTCGATCATGGATTTCGTCCTGCCGCAGCAGCCCGTCGCCGTATCCGCCACCGGTCTTGCCCACGTGCCCGGCCGCCCCGCCAACATCGCCTATATGACGATGTTCTTCGACGGCCCGATGATCGCGCACGTGCACGCCAGCTGGCTGGCGCCGGTGAAAGTGCGCCGGACGCTGCTCGGCGGAAGCCGGCGCATGATTGTGTTCGACGACCTCGAGACCGGTGAGAAGATCAAGGTCTACGACAGCGGCATCTCCGTCGATCCGAATCCGGAGAACATCTACCAGATGCTCGTCGGCTACCGAACCGGCGACATGTGGGCGCCGAAGCTTGCGGTCACCGAGGCGCTGCACGTCGAGGCGGCGCATTTCATCGACTGCGTGACGCGAAGCGCACCGCCGCAAAGCGATGGTGAGGCAGGACTGCGCGTGGTGCGCCTGCTGGAAGCGGCGACGGTCTCCATGCAGCAGCAGGGCAGGCCCGTCGACATTCAGGGAGTGGTGGCAGGGTGATTCCATACGCGGACTTACGCAGCCAGTACCGGGCGATCAAGCCGGAAATCGACGCGGCCGTCCTGCGGGTGCTCGACAGCACCCAGTTCATCCTCGGGGACGAGGTCGTGGCCTTCGAACGTGAGTTCGCCGCCTACTGCGGGACGGCTGACGCGATCGGGGTGAATTCCGGTACGAGCGCGCTTCACCTCGCGCTGCTGGCGGCCGGCGTCGGGCCCGGCGATGAAGTGATCACGGTGCCGTTCACGTTCGTCGCGACAGCCGCGGCCATCGTCTACGCGGGAGCCACACCGGTGTTCGTCGACATCGATCCCGAGACATACACGATGGCGCCGTCAGAGATCGAACGCGCGATCACATCGCGGACGAAAGCGATCATGCCCGTCCATCTCTACGGGCACGCCGCAGACATGGACCCGATTCTCGAGATCGCCAGCCGGCGCGGGTTGGTGGTGATTGAAGATGCGGCCCAGGCCCACGGCGCCGAGTACAAGGGGCGCCGCTGCGGATCGATGGGCGTCATGTCCGCGTTCAGCTTCTATCCGGGCAAGAACCTTGGCGCCTACGGCGAAGGCGGAGCCGTCGTGACGAGCGATCCTGCGCTGGCGAAGAAGATTCGGGTCATGCGCAGCTGGGGTGAAGAGCGGCGGTACGAGCACAGCGTGAAAGGATTCAACTATCGGATGGACGGCATCCAGGGGGCGATCCTCCGCGTGAAGCTGCGCCATCTCGAGGCCTGGACGGAGGCCCGCCGCGCGCGTGCTGCGGACTACGCGCGTGAGTTTGCTGGGAGCGGCATCACCACACCAGTGGAGCGGCCTGGCTGCCGGCACGTGTATCACGTGTATGCCGTGCAGCTGCCGCATCGCGACGCCACCCGCGCGGCGCTGCAGTCGGCGGACATTCAGACCGGCGTGCATTACCCGATTCCCGTCCATCTGCAACCGGCGCACGCTGACCTTGGATACCGCGCCGGAGACTTTCCGGTCTCGGAAGCGGTCGCGTCCCAGGTGCTGTCGCTGCCGATGTTCCCGGAGATGACAGCCGAGCAGGTGCACGCCGTCGCCGCGGCAGTTCTTGCGGCTGAACGGACGCCTGCGGCTTCTGCTCAGGGGTGAGACCGCACGCCGATGGCTGACACACAGGATCGCGTCGTCGAGGCTGTCCACGGCCGCCGGCCCGTGGTGCCGGATCCACCCTTCGAGCGCGAACTCGCCGATTCCATGCGGTCCCGGTATGAGCCGCGCGCGTTGCTCGAGTTGTACGGCCGGTTCACTTACGGTGAAGGGGAGTTCGACGCAATGATGCGCCGGGCGGTATGGCGGGCGCTGGCACGCAGCTTCGGCGACGGCGTCCAGATTGGCCGCGGCGTGCTCTGCAAGCATCCCGAGACGTTTGAAATCGGGTCGAACGTCTTCATCGGCGATCAGGCCGTGCTCCAGGGGCGCTTCGATGGCCGGTGCGTGATCGGCGATCGCGTCTGGATCGGGCCGCAGAGCTACTTCGATGCGCGCGACCTCGTCATCGGCGAGTCGGTCGGCTGGGGGCCCGGTGCCAAGGTGCTCGGATCGACGCACACCGCCGTGCCGGTGAACGTCCCGATCATCGAGACCGCGTTGACCATCAGTCCCGTACGCATCGGCGCCTGGTCCGATATTGGCGTCAACGCCGTCGTGCTGCCTGGCGTCACCGTCGGCAAAGGCGCGATCGTCGGCGCCGGGGCCGTTGTCGTGGAAGACGTGGAACCGTTCACCGTAGTCGCAGGCGTACCGGCCCGCTTCCTGCGCCGGCGCGATCACCAGGAACCCATCGCGTGAAGATTTCCGGCTCAACCATCGTCGTGACCGGCGGCGCCGGCCTGATCGGTTCGACGACGATCGATCAGCTCATTCTCGAACACGATCCAAAGCGGATCATCGTGTTCGACAACTTCTCACGCGGCACGCGCTCGAACCTGGCTGCCGTGCTCGAGGATCCACGCGTCGCCGTCGTCGACGGCGACATCCGTAATCGCGACGCGGTGACGGCAGTGGTGACCGGGGCCGATGCGGTCATTCACATGGCGGCGCTGCGTATCACTGCGTGCGCGGCGGATCCACGCGAAGCGTTCGAGGTCATGTGCGCGGGTGCGTTCAACGTCGTTGACGCGGCTCGTGCCGCGGGTGTCCGGAAGGTCGTCGCCGCGTCCACGGCGTCGGTGTACGGCATGGCCGAGCACTTTCCGACGACCGAAGAGCATCATCCCTATGGCAACCGGACGTGGTACGGCGCGTCGAAGGTGATGCTCGAGGGGCTGCTGCGGTCGTACAACGACATGTTCGGCCTGCCCTATGTGGCCTTCAGGTACTTCAATGTCTATGGCCCCCGCATGGACATTCACGGGAAGTACACGGAGGTGCTCGTCCGCTGGATGGAGCGGCTCGACGCAGGGGAGCCGCCGCTGATTCTTGGCGACGGCACGCAGACGATGGACTTCGTGTACGTGGACGATATCGCCAGGGCCAACATCGCGGCGCTGGCCTCGGACGTCTCGGATGAAGTGTTCAACGTGGCGACCGGCGTCGAGACCAGCCTGAACGATCTGGCAGCGGCGCTGTCGAGGGTGATGGGGGTGAGCCGGGCGCCAGAATATGGCCCGGCGCGCAGCGTCAACCCTGTGCCCCGCCGGCTTGCCTCGACCGATAAGGCCGAGCGTTTGCTCGGCTTCCGGGCGTCGGTGTCGCTCGAAGACGGCCTGACGCGACTGGTGAAGTGGTGGCGTGCGCAGCGGGTGCGTGCGTGACGAATCGAGCGCGGGTGTGACGAAGACCGCTTCGATGATTCCGGTGGCGCGTCCAGTACTGGACGAACGGGACGCGGAGGCCGCGCGCCGGGCGATCCTTTCAGGCTGGGTCACTCAGGGGCCGGAGGTGGCCGCCTTCGAGCGCGAGTTCGCGGCTGCCGTCGGCGCGCCGCACGCCTGCGCGGTATCCAGCTGCACGACAGCGTTGCACCTTGCGCTCCTCGCGTGTGGTGTCGGCCCGGGAGACGAGGTCGTCACGGTGAGCCACTCGTTTATCGCGACGGCGAACGCGGTTCGCTACTGCGGTGCGATGCCTGTATTCGTAGACGTCGAGCTCGATACGTTCAACATGGACGTGGCTCAACTCGATGCGGCGATCACGCCGCACACGAAGGCAATCCTTGCCGTCCACCAGCTTGGAATGCCATGTGACCTTGCGTCGATCCTCGAGGTCGCGCGTGCCCATGGCGTGCCTGTCGTTGAGGACGCAGCCTGTGCCATCGGCAGCCAGATTCTTTGGGACGGCGCCTGGGAGCCGATCGGCCGGCCGCGCGGCGACATCGCCTGCTTTTCCTTCCACCCCCGAAAGCTGCTTTCTACCGGTGACGGCGGCATGCTGACGACGGAGAACGCCGATGTCGATCGGCGATTTCGTCTCCTCCGGCAGCACGGCATGAGCGTGTCGGACACGGTTCGCCACCAGTCGTCGCAGGTTACTTTCGAGGAGTACCCGGTCGTCGGCTACAACTACCGGATGACCGACATCCAGGGTGCCATCGGGCGCGAGCAGCTCAAGCGCCTGCCGTCCATCGTCGAGCGGCGGCGGGAGCTGGCGGCTCGCTATCACTCGGCGTTGAGCGGAAGCGGCGCGATCAAGGTTCCGTTCGAGCCTGAATGGGCTCGCAGCAACTGGCAGAGCTATGCCGTGCGCGTGCCTCCCGGAGTGCAGCGCGCGGTGATGCAGGCGCTGCTGGATGAAGGCATCTCGACGCGTCGAGGGGTGATGAACGCCCATCGAGAGGCGGCGTACGGAGCAGGCACCTGGAAGGCTGCTCCGGGCCAGCGGCTCGATCGCAGCGAAGAAGCACAGGACACCGCCATCGTCCTGCCGCTGTTTCACGATCTTCGTGAGCCGGATCAGGGCCGGGTCATCGACGCGCTGCTCCGCGCCGTATCGGCACATTCGTGATCTCCATCATCACGCCGGCGTTCAACGAGTCGCAGAACCTGAAGGCCCTGCACGTCCGGATCGTCCAGACGATGGACGGATTGGGTGTGGAGTGGGAATGGATCGTCATCGACGACCACTCGCGCGATGACACGTTTGCCATCCTGCAGCGCCTGTCGGCCGCCGATTCGCGGGTGCGCGGCGTCCGGTTCGCGCGCAATTCCGGCTCTCACGTCGCGATTGGGTGTGGCATGCAGATGGCGTCCGGCGAGGCGGTCGTCATGATGGCCGCCGATCTTCAGGATCCGCCAGAGACCATCGGTGCGATGGTCGAGCGATGGAGCCGCGGTGCGCAGATCGTCTGGGCGGTGCGGCGCGCACGCCCTGGTGACCGATCGCATGCAGGCTTTGCGGCGATCTACTACTGGATCGTGCGGCGGATTGTCGGCCTGCGCGAGATGCCGGCGCGAGGAGCTGATTTCTTCCTCGCGGACCGTCGGGTCGTAGACGCCTTCCGGTCCTTCCCGGAGCGGACGACGAGCGTGTTCAACCATCTCACGTGGATGGGCTTCCGTCAGGAGTACGTCGAGTACGACAAGCAGCCGCGCGCGGCGGGTGCGTCAGGCTGGAGCCTCGCGCGGAAGGTTCAGCTCGTCATCGATTCGGTGACGGCGTTCTCGAGCGCTCCGTTGCGCTGGTGCGCGTACCTTGGTGCCGTCCTGCTTGCCGCCGGACTGGCGCTGCTGATCGGCGGCATTGCTCTTCTGCCGGAATTGGGCGGCGGCATCCTCATCGTGCTGGCGGCGTTCGTCGGGTTGTCGGGCGTTCAGTTGCTGGCTCTCGCCATCGTCGGCGAATACGTGTGGAGCGCGCTCTCCGAGGCGCGGCGGCGGCCGCAGTACTTGATTGAAGCGGCGACGTCCGACGTGCACGCTACAATAGCGACCTCTCATCGGACCATACCGAACCCATGAACGATTGCATTGCCGGGTATCACCTCAATCCGTGGACGTGCGGGATCGCGAAGTTCAACGCGATCCTCGCCAAGGAACTGGACGTGCCCGTTGTCGGGCTGGCATCACCCGAGCTCAGCAACTACGGGCGGCCGCTGCTCTCGATCAAGATGTCGGAGTTCACCCCTGAGGACGCGCAGGCGCTTGCGGCCTGGGTGAACGCGAACACCGGCCGCTTCGACATCTTTCTGCACGCGTTCGACGGAACGCCGTTCGAGCACCGTCTGCTCGCTGCCGCGGCAAAGGTCTATTGCGGCAATCGCGAGCTGTCCCACCAGCTCACCCCGGCACGGCCGGACATCGTCGAACTGTTCTGCCCGGGGACGCTGCTCAATTCGCAGCGCTTCCAGGACACCGAGATCAAGGTGTTCACGTTTGGCATGGCACACAAGATCCGCGTGCCGCTGTATCGCCGGCTTCGCGATCTGCTCGATGCCACCGGCAAGAGCTATTCGATGTACGTCTCGACCGCGCTCCACGAGAACACGAGCTTCGACGGTTCGTTCGTGGTCCGCTTCGAGGAGCTGCAGTCGATCTTCAACGGGCAGGTGTACTTCATGGGCTACCTGTCCGACACGGCCGTCTTCAACCACCTGATGGACTGCACGTTCCTCGCGGCGTTTTTCGAGCGCGGCCTGCGCGCCAACAACACCACGGTGAACGCCGCCATGGAGTGTGGCTGCGCGGTCATCACCAACCTCGATGAGCATTCGCCGGCGGGCCTGGCGCACATGCGGAACGTCATCGACATCAATCTCTGCGATCGGCTTCCGGACCTCGAGCATGCCCAGCGGCTCGGACGCGCCGCGCGCGATGTCGCGCACGGCGAGTACGGGTGGGATCGGCTCGTGTCGCAACTGCGATCGGTCGTTCAAACCTAGTCACCTCCACGAGGTCATGATCGTCACCAGGGACGCGCACAGCCAGCCAGTGGACATCTCGACGGTTCCCGCAGTCATTCCGAATCTGGTCGGCGGCGCCGACGCGCCAGCTGCCGACGGACGCACGTTCGCCAAGATCGATCCGGCGACCGGCCGTGAGATCTGCCGTGTCGCACGATCGAGCGCTGCCGACGTGCGACTGGCCGTGGACGCCGCGAAACGGGCGCAGCCCGCGTGGGCCGCGCTCACTGTTGTGAAGCGTGGCGACATTCTCCGGCAGATCGCGCTGCTGATGCGCGAGCGCCGAGAGGCGATTGCCAGCCTGGTTGTCGCGGAAACGGGGAAGTCGAAGAAGGATGCGCTCGGCGAGACGGACGCCGCGATCGAGATGGGCTTCTTCGTCGCCGGCGAGGGCCGGCGGTTCTACGGTCAGACGACCACCAGCGCCGTCGCCAACAAGTCGGCGATGGTGGTGCGCCAGCCGCTTGGCGTGGCCGGACTGATCATCGCGGCCAACACGCCGATTGCGAATGTTGCCTGGAAGGCGTTTCCGGCGCTCCTCTGCGGGAACGCGGCGATCCTCAAGGCCGCGGAAGACACGCCGCTCTCGGCGTGGGCGTTCGGCGTCCTCGCGCGGGAAGCCGGTGTACCGGATGGCGTCTACACCACGCTTCACGGCCTCGGCCCTGAGGCAGGTGCGCCGCTCGTCGAGCATCCGGACGTGGCCGTCATCAGCTTCACGGGATCGTGCGAGGTCGGACGATGGATCGCCGAGACCGCTGGACGCAGGCTCGCCAAGACCTGCCTCGAGTTGGGCGGCAAGAACCCGCTGATCGTGTGCGACGACGCCGATTTGAAGAATGCGGTGACGTGGGCGATCGGTTCGGCGTTCAGCAATGCCGGGCAGCGGTGTGCGGCCGGCAGCCGTCTCATCGTGTTCGATACCGTCTACGACCGCTTCAAGGCCATGCTCCTCGAGGCGACGAACCGGATGAAGGTTGGTACGTCTGACGCAGACGATTACGGCCCCGTGATCAATCAGGAGCAGATGACCAACATGCTTGCCGCGGTCGAGCGTGCGAAGGGAGCCGGGGCCACCGTGCTCACCGGTGGGCATCGGCTGACCGGGTCCGGATATGGCGAGGGCTTCTTCGTGGCGCCGACAATCATCGAGCACGTCGGCGCAAACGACGAGATCTCGAGAAGCGAGCTCTTCGGCCCGATCACCTGTTTGTACCGCGTCAGCAGCTTCGAGGAGGCGATTGCGCTCGCCAACGATTCACCGTTCGGGCTGACGGCGTCTATTCACACGCAGAACATCAACCGCGCGATGACGTTCCTAGGACGCATCCAGGCAGGCGTGGCGGTGGTGAACGGCGGGACCTACGGCAGCGAGCCGCATATGCCGTTCGGCGGCCTGCGGCAATCGGGCAACGGCTGGCGCGAGGCCGGCACGCAGGCGCTCGACGTGTACTCCGACCTGAAGACCATCTACATCAATCACAATCCGGATGCGGTCTAAAGACAGGACGTGGCAACTCCTTCTGTCGTCGCACTGATTCCGTCACGGCACGGGTCGAAGCGCGTACCTGGTAAAAACGTGCGCGTGCTCGGCGGCCACCCGGTGCTGGCCTACACGATCGCGCCGGCGATCGAGAGCGGAGTCTTCGAGTCGGTCATCGTATCGACCGACTCCGAGGAAGTGGCGGCAATCGCACGGCATTACGGTGCCGAGGTGCCGTTTCTACGGCCGGCCGCGCTTGCCGGCGACACGTCTCCAGACATCGAATGGGTGGAGTACACGCTTGCCGAGCTGGGACGAAAGGGCCGGACCTGGGACTGTTTCAGCCTGCTGCGCCCGACGAGCCCGTTCCGATCAGCGGAGACGATCCGCCGGGCGCTGGCGCAGTTCCTGGCGCAGGACGGTGTCGATTCGCTTCGCGCCGTCGAAAAGTGCGCGCAGCATCCCGGGAAGATGTGGGTGATCCGCGGCGACCGGATGTTTCCGCTTCTGCCATTCGGCAACGGCTCTCAGCCGTGGCACAGCACGCCTTATCAGGCGCTGCCGCCCATCTACGTGCAGAATGCGTCGCTCGAGATCGCGTGGACAAGCGTCGTGTCCACGCGGCGCTCGATCGCCGGAGACATGATGGTGCCCTTCCTGACCGACGGGCACGAAGGGTTCGATATCAACGATCCTCACGACTGGATGATTGCCGAGCGGCTCGTGGCCGATGGTGCCGTGCGCCTGCCGGCTGTACGGCAGTCGCCCTTCGCGGCCGTCACGACATGAGAGTGATCCTCTAAGCAGACCACATGGGCGATATTCAGACCGATCAGGGCGAATCCCTCGAGCTTCAATACGTTCCCGTCACGGAGTTCCAGCGTCTGCTTCGCGCGGACGCCGATCCCGTGGTGCGCGCGCGCGCGTTTGCCGCCCTCGCGCGCATCAACACGCTGTACATGATTGCCGGCGCGTGGTCGGGCCACATCGGCACGAGCTTCAGCTCGCTCGAGATCATGAGCTGGTTGTTCCTCAACGAGCTGCGTGATCTCGACAGGGGACCGGACGCCTGCGATCTCTTCTTCTCGTCGAAGGGACATGACGCGCCAGCCCTCTACAACGTGCTGATCGCTCTCGGCCTGCTCCCGGCCGACAGGCTCCACCAGCTGAGGCGCCTGCACGGGCTGCCGGGGCACCCGCACGTGGAGACGCCGTTCATTCAGGCCAATACGGGCTCGCTGGGGATGGGAATCTCGAAGGCGAAGGGGATGGTGCTGGCGAATCGCCTGAAGAAGATCGAGCGGCGCGTATTCGTGCTGACCGGCGATGGAGAGCTGCAGGAAGGGCAGCTGTGGGAGTCGCTGGGTTCGGCGGCGAACCTGGGCCTCGGCGAGATCGTGGCGATCGTCGATCACAACAAGATCCAGTCGGACACCTGGGTGTCCTCCGTCAGCAATCTCGGCGACGTCGAGGCCAAATTCCGCGCCTTCGGCTGGCACGTCTCGCGCTGCGATGGTCATGACGTTGCGGCGCTGCAGCGTACGTTCCGATCGCTGGACGCGGTGACGGACGCACCAAAGGTCGTCATCGCCGACACCGTCAAAGGCAAGGGCGTCAGCTTCATGGAAGGTCCGGCGACGAAGGCCGGCGAGCTCTACGGCTTTCATTCGGGTGCGCCGAACGAGCAGAGCTACACCGCCGGGCTCGTCGAGCTGCTGGATGCCGCGAACGCGCTCTTTGCCGGACTCGGCCTGGAGACGGTCGCCACGGAGACGCGGGTCCGGAATCCGCGACGCGAGCCGCGCCAGACCGACAACCTGATCGCCGCCTACGAACGCGCGCTCGTCGCGCAGGCCGAACGCCATCCACATCTCATGGCGCTCGACGCGGACCTCGTGAAGGACTGTGGCCTGATCACGTTCGCGCGCCGGTTTCCGGAGCGGTTCGTCGAGTGCGGCATCGCCGAGCAAGACATGGCTTCGATGGCTGCCGGCATGGCGCGGCGTGGCGTGCTGCCCGTCGTGCATTCCTTCGCCTGCTTTCTCGCCGCCCGTCCGAATGAGCAGATCTACAACCAGTGCAGCGAGAGCTCGAAGGTCATCTACGTCGGCTCGCTCGCCGGACTGCTGCCCGGCGGCCCCGGTCATTCGCATCAGTCGGTACGGGACATCAGTGCGCTGGGATCCGTACCGCACCTCGTGCTGGCGGAGCCGTGCTGCGAAGATGAAGTGACCGCGCTCGTGGACGCGCTCGTCAATGCCGTCCCGGAGAGCTCCTATCTGCGGCTGGTGTCAGTCAAGTGGCCGATGCCGTTCGAGTATCCGAAGAATCACACCGTTCGCGTCGGTGAAGGATGGACGATCCGGGAGGGTACGGACCTCGTGGTCTTCGGCTACGGACCGTGGATGCTCGGCAACGCCTTCGACGCTGCAGCGCAGCTCGAAGAGACGGGTGTGCGTGTTCGCCTGGTGAATCTCCCATGGCTGAATCGCGTCGACGCGGCATGGCTGCGCGGGGTCATCGGGACGTGCCGCTCCGTCGTCACGCTGGACAACCATTACGTGCACGGCGGGCAGGGCGAGATGATCGCCGCCGCCATCGCCGGGCTCGGGCTCGAGGCCGCGCCCCGCGTGACGTCCGTCGGTGTCGCGACACTGCCGGAGTGCGGCACCAACGACGAGGTGCTCGCCCACCATCACCTCGATACCGATTCGCTCATCCAGGCATTCCGGGGCGCGCTCTCGTTGCCCGCCGTTGACCGGCGCGCCACCCAGCTGACATGACCGCCGCCTTTGCCGAGGCCGCGGCGCCCAGGGTTCTCTTCTGGGACATCGACGGCACGTTGCTGACAACCGGGAAGGCGGGCGTGCCGGCGTGGGAAGCCGCCGTGCTCGAAGTGACCGGCCGCGAGTTTCAGCTGTCGTCGATTCGGGTCCCGGGTCTGACCGACTACCAGATCGCCGTTCGAACGTTCGAGATGCTGGGGCTCGAGCCGGATGAGGCCGCCATACGACGAATGGTGCGCCGCTACGAAGAGCTGCTGCCAGCATCGCTTCCGCTGAAGAAGGGTACTGTCCTGCCGAACGTCCGCGAGATTCTGGAGCATCTCTCCTCGCGACCGGACGTCCGCTCGTATCTCCTGACGGGAAATACGCGAGGAGGCGGACGCGCGAAGCTGACGCATTACGGCCTCGTGGACTTCTTTCCTGACGGCGCATTCGCTGAAGACGCGGGCGCGCGCTCCACGATCGCCGCGCGGGCGCTTACGCTCGCGCGCAACGCCGGACCGGTGGCAGACGATGCGGTCTTCGTCATTGGCGACACTCCCCATGACATTCACTGTGCCGATGCGATCGGCGCCCGGACGATTGCCGTCGGCACCGGTGGCTACACCGTGGAGGAGCTCACGGAGCACCAGCCGTGGCGCGTGTTCGCGGAGCTGCCGTCGGTCGAAGAGTTCGTGCGGCTGATCGGGCACAACGGCGACGGGCCGGCGGCCTCAGGCGCGCGGGACGCAGGAACCACAAGCCTGTGAAAGCGCAACGACTGCTGCGCCGGTTTCCCGCACTCTGGCGTGCCACGCGGCTCGCGCGTCGCTGGTACTACGCACGTCGCGATGCCTATCCCGACTGGCAGCAGGTCCTGCAGTCGAACAACGAGCTGTGGCAGGCGGCGCGCACCGAGGCCAGGGGCGGACCGCGCGTGCTGATGGCGACTGCCATCGGCTCCTTCAGCCATGCCGTCACGCTCGAGAGCGCGCTCGCGGCTGCGCTGACGTTCAGGGGAGCCGAAGTGCACACGCTCCTCTGCGACGGCGTGATGACCGCCTGCGCTGAGTGCGAGGCGTCGCTCTATCCGAAGCTCGAGCACTTCGCGCAGCACGGACCGTCGCGCGACCTGTGCCGCGACTGCGTCTGGCCGGCCGAGCGTGTCTACCGCCAGCTTGGCATCACGGTTCACAAGTACAGCGACTGGCTGACGCCGGAGGATCGCGCTGAAGCCGGGCGGATCGCGCAGCGTGTGCCGATGGGCGAGGTCCGGTCCTTCACGCATGACGGTCTCGCCCTCGGAGAACACGCGTATGCGGGCGCATTGCGGTTCTTCGCCACCGGCAGCCTCGAGGAGGAGCCGCTCGCCGGGCCGATTGTCAGGCGCTACCTCGAGTCCGCACTGCTCACCGCGTTTGCCACCCGCCGGCTGCTGCGCGCGCTCCGCTTTTCGTCAACCGTGGTCACGCACGGGATTTACGTGCCGTGGGGAATCATCGCGGAGGTGTCGCGCCAGGAGCACGTGCGTGTGTCCACCTGGAACGTCGCCTACAGGAAGCGCCGGTTCATCTTCAGCCACGACGACACATATCACCATACGCTGCTCAGCGAGCCGGCCGAGCACTGGGAACGGCTCGAGCTCTCCTCCGATCAGGAGAGCGAGCTGATGCGCTACCTCCAGAGCCGGCGTGAGGGGCTGTTCGACTGGATCGTCTTCCACAGGCCGTCGCAGCAGAATCCGCAGGAGAGCGCGAACAGCGTCGGCATCGATCCCAGGCGGCCGGTCATCGGTCTGCTGACGAACGTGGCCTGGGACGCGCAGCTGCACTACCCGGCCAACGCCTTTCCGAACATGCTCGAGTGGCTGGTGCAGACCTGCGAGTATTTCGCGAAGCGTCCCGACCTGCAGCTGCTGATCCGGGTGCACCCGGCTGAGATCAGCGGATTCCCACCGTCGCGGCAGCCGATCCTGCGCGAGCTCGCGAAGCGGATCCCGCACCTTGCGCCCAACATCCACGTGGTGCCGCCGGAAAGCGAGCTGAGTACCTATGCGCTGATGTCGCTCTGCAACAGCGTCATCATCTATGGCACCAAGACCGGCGTCGAGCTGACGAGCCGATCCATCCCCGTCATCGTTGCCGGCGAGGCGTGGATCCGCAACAAGGGAATTACCTACGACGCCAGCTCTCCCGAGGAGTACTTCCGCATCCTCGACCGGCTGCCGCTTTCAAACCGTCTCGACGAGCGCCAGACGGCGCGCGCGCGCCGCTACGCCTATCACTTCTTCTTCAACCGGATGATTCCTCTGCCCTTCGTCGATCCGCGGAAGGGCAACGGCAGCTACCGGCTCAACCTGAAGTCTCTTCGCCACCTCCTTCCCGGCGCCTCCTCCGGACTGGATACAATCTGCCGCGGGATCCTGGGGGAGGCTCCCTTCCTTCTGCAGGACACCACGCCAGAGCCGTCCTCCGAGCTGGTGAATTTCTGACCCCCGCCCGGACCGCCGCTGCGGATCGGGCCCGTTCGACATAACGACGTGTGACTGTTGCTGTAATCACGGTGGCGTTTGCAACGCTGACGGCCCTCGCCGTGGGCGCGCTCGTGCGTCGTCTTGCGCCGGCGTACGGTGCGATCGTGCCGCCGCGTCCCGACCGCTGGCACAGCTCTCCGACGCCGACGATGGGCGGGATCGCCATCGCGGTGGCAACGCTGGCAGGCTTCGTCGCGGCCTTCGCGGCCGAAGGCGGCTTTGGCGGTTTCGCCGACTGGCTCGCCGTTCTCGTCGCCGGACTTGCGATGTTTGCCGTCGGCCTCATGGACGACCGGCTGCAGCTCTCTCCTGTCGCCAAGCTGGTGGCGTCGCTCGCGGTCGGCGCGTTCCTGGTCTTCGCGCTGTCCGATGGCGAACCCGAGGGAGCACTTCCGACCGGCTACACGCTGGTCGGCATTATCTGGTTCGCGGGCCTCTGTCACGCCATCAACCTCCTGGACAACATGGACGGCCTGGCCTCAGGAGTGGCGCTCATCGCCGCGATCTTCATGGCCGTGTTGCTCGGCGATCTGCTTGGCCCTGGACTGACGACGATGCTGGTCGCGCTGGCCGGTGCGCTTGCGGGATTCTGGTACTGGAACCGCCCGCGCGCCCGGCTGTTCATGGGTGATTGCGGCAGCCTGTTCATCGGGGCGATCATCGGCGGCGCGTCGCTGGTTCCCGTCTACAACAGGCCGGTCGTGATGTTCATCAGTCCGGTCGTGGTCATCGTCATGATTCTGGTTGTGCCGCTCTTCGACACGAGCTTCGTGCTCGTCCTGCGGCGGCTCGCCGGGCGGAGCGCCACGCGCGGGGGGACGGACCATGTCTCGCACCGGCTCGTGTCGCTTGGCTTCTCCGAGCGGTCGGCGGTCAGAATCCTCTATCTGCTCGGCCTGATCGGTGGACTGACGGCATGGACGCTGCGGGAGTGGTATTCGGCCGTCGACCCGATGTTCATCGTCGCGCTCTTCGGCGTGACGGTGATCATCGTCGGTATCTACCTGGCACGCGTGGAGGCCTATAACGCCGAGGACTTCAAGGCGCTGCAGAAGTCCTCATTCGCGCCGTTTCTGAAGGATCTCGCATTCAAGTTTCACGTCGGCGAAGTTCTCCTCGATCTCATCCTCATCACGGCGTGCTACTACGCCGCGTTCCGGCTGCGATTCGACGGCGCCGAACTCGACCAGTTTCTGCGGGTCGTGCCGGGCTCGTTTGCCGCGTCGCTGCCACTCGTGCTCGGCGTCAAGATCGCGGCGCTGTACTCGTCTGGCCTGTATCGCCGCTCCTGGGAGACGTTCGGTTTCCGCGATCTCGCGGCGGTCGCCAGAGGCGTCGGCATGGGATCGCTGCTGACGGTGGCGGTGGTCTATTACCTCAACAATCGCGGTGAGGGCTCCTCGCGCGCGGTGCTCGTGCTCGATGGCCTGTTGCTGGCGTTTGCCATTTCAGCCACACGGGCATCATTCCGGACGATGAGCTCGATGGCCCTGGCGCGCAATCGACGGCACCGCCGCGTGCTCGTCTACGGCGCCGGCGGATTTGGCCGGCTGATCGTGCGCGAGATGCGCGCGAATCCTGGCTGGAAGATGAACCCGGTCGGGTTCATCGATGACGACCCGATGAAGGCGCATCGCTGGATCGGGGGCGTGCCGGTGCGTGGGTCGCTCGATCATCTCGAGCAGACGCTGACGCGCATGTCGGTGGACGAGGTGCTCCTCAGCAGTCCGAAGATCAACGGATCGACTGAGCATCGTGTCCGTGAGATCTGCACGCGGCTCAAGCGTCCCGTGCGGCGGCTCGAGATGAAGATCTCGTAGCCGCGTGCGCAGACTTCGCGTGGGGATCGACGGCCGGGCGTTCACCTCTCCGGCCGCGGGCGTACGCCGATACGTCACCGAGCTCGGACAGGCGCTGCTGACACTCCCGGGCGTCGAGATGGTGGCGCTCGGTGGCTCACGCGAAGCCGTGCCCGCCGGACTCGATCACGTCGCCGAGCCCTGGCACCCGCCAACCAATTTCGGCTGGACGATCGCCGGCCTGCCGCGGGCGGCCGCCAGGGCAGGGGTCGACCTCATTCACGCGCCCGCCTACACCGCGCCGCTGTGGAGCGCGGTCCCGACCGTCCTCACGATCCACGACGTCAGCTACGACCGGCATCCCGAGTGGTATCCATATCGCCGGGATCCGCTGCGCCGCGCCTTCTACCGGGCGAGCGCACGCGTGGCGGCGCACATCCTCACCGATTCTGAATTCTCGCGGAGCGAGATCGCCGAGGCCTACGCGATTGCGCCTGGACGGATCACGGTTGCCCCGCCTGGCGTGTCGGCCGCATTCGTGCCCGGACCGACGCCGGTCACACTGCCTCATGGAGTGGTGGCGCCGTTCCTTCTGCATGTCGGCGACCTTCACGAACGTCGCAATCTCACCGTCGCGATAACGGCGCTGGATACGGCGCGCGCGAGGCTGGATCCCTTGCCATCGCTGGTGCTCGCCGGCGTGGATCGCGGGACCGGCGATGCCCTCGACCAGCAGGCCGTCGCGGCGGGAGTTTCGTTGACCCGGCTCGGGCCGGTGGACGAAGTGTCGCTGCGTTCTCTCTACCGCGCCGCGACCGCTCTCGTGTATCCGTCCCGCTATGAGGGCTTCGGCTTTCCGGTGCTGGAAGCGATGGCCAGTGGAACACCGGTGCTGGCGTCGCGTGCAGCGTCCATTCCCGAGGTCGCGGGCGACACCGGAATCCTGCTCGACCCTGATCAGCCCCTCGCCTGGGCCGACGCCATCGTCCGTGTCATGACCGATGCGGCGCAGCAGGCGCGTATGCGCGCCGCCGGCATGGCGCGTGCCGCTGAATTTACGTGGGCGCGCACGGCGCGCATCACGCTCGACGTCTACCGGCAGGTCTCAGAGCACGCCGCTGGCTCCCTCCCTTCCTGACATCTCCGTCGTCATCGTGACCTGGAATGGTCGCGAGCACCTCGACGCCTGTCTTCAGGCTGTTGCGGCACAGCAGGGCGTCACCGCCGAGACGATTCTGGTCGACAACGGATCGACCGATGGCACGGTGGATCACATCCGCGCGACGTATCCCTGGGTGCGGCTCGTCACGCTGGACAGCAACCGCGGATTTGCCGCCGGCACCAACGCCGGTGTGCGCGAGGCGAGGGGCCGGTTCGTCGCGCTGCTCAACAACGACACAGAGCCGGAGCCGGGATGGCTGCAGGCGCTTGTCCAGAACGTCGACGAGTCCGGACCCTTTTTGCTGGTGACGTCGCTCGTCGTCTACATGCACGATCCGCAACGGATCGACAGCGCGGGCGATGGCCTCCTTCGCGCGGGCG
This sequence comes from Vicinamibacterales bacterium, assembly GCA_035537775.1. GTDB lineage: Bacteria > Acidobacteriota > Vicinamibacteria > Vicinamibacterales > UBA2999 > Gp6-AA40. The sequence continues at coordinate 37,106 of DATLLQ010000040.1, forward strand.
GTGCGTTCAAGCGGCATCATGGTGAGCGCGTCGACGTGGCCCTGGAGCCAGCGGAGGTCTTCGGCGTCTCCGGGGCGGCGTGTCTCATGCCTCGACGCGTGTTCGACGAGCTGCGTGGCTTCGACGAGGACTTCTTCGCGTCGCATGAAGACGTGGATCTCTCGTACCGTGCACGTCTTCTTGGCTATCGTTGCCGCTACGTGCCGGGTGCCGTGGTCCGGCATCGCGGAAGCGCAACGCTCGGCCGCGCCAGCGAGTTCGCTGTGTTCCACGGCCAGCGTAACCTCGAGTGGATGTTCGTCAAGAACACGCCGGCCACGCTCCTGATCCGGACCCTGCCGGGACATCTTGTCTACAACGCCGGAGCCTGCCTGCACTTTGCCCGCACCGGCCGGCTCGGGACGTTCCTGCGCGCGAAGCTCGCCGCGATTGGAGGGCTCGGCCGCACGCTGAGGAAGCGCGCTGAGGTCCAGCGCACCAGGCGCGTGGGCGAGGACGCCATCGCGCCGCTGCTCGAAAACGGCTGGCTCGCGCTCAAACGCCGCGAGAAGCGCTTCGACGCTGCAATCTCCGGGAGCGGCGGCTGATGCCCGAGATCGCGGCCATCATCGTGAACTACAACGCCGGCGACGACCTGAGGCTGGCGCTGCAGTCAGTTGCCGCGGAGTGCGCCAGTCTGGAGTGGCAGGGTTTCGTGGTCGACAACGCCTCCACCGACGGCAGTGCGTCGAGTGTGTCTGCGTTCTCGCCTCGCGTCTCGTTGATTCGAAACGAAGCCAACGCCGGCTTCAGCCGTGCCGTGAATCAGGCGGCTGCCGCGTCGACCGCCCCTCTGCTGCTGCTGATGAATCCTGACTGCCAGCTTCGTCCAGGCGCTCTGTCGGCACTGAGAGCTGTGCTCGACGCGGAGCCTGGGTGCGCCATCGCCGGGCCGAGGATTCTCGATCCCGATGGTGCGGTGCAGGGCAGTGCCCGCGGCGATCCGGACATGCTGACCGGCATGTTCGGCCGGACGGGTGAACTGCGAAGGCTGCTTCCGTTTCTGCCCGCCGCCCGTCGGAACGTCGTGGTGGACGAGGCGATCGCGAGCGGCGAGGCCAGCCGCGTCGTGGACTGGGTATCCGGCGCCTGCATGCTGATACGCCGCGCCGCACTGCAGGCGGTGGGCGGGTTTGACGAGCGCTATTTTCTGTACTGGGAAGACGCCGACCTGTGCCGGCGGCTGCGACAGCGCGGTTACGAGATCCGGTATGTTCCCGGTGCCGTTGCGACGCATGCCGTCGGGCGTTCCAGCCGAACCGCGCGCGAGTCGTCCATACGCGCGTTTCACGACAGCGCGTACCGCTATTACGCAACGCACGTTGCGCCGGCGGCGCTCGATCCGAGACGCCCGATTGCCCGCATGCTTCTTGCGGGCCGCTGCCGCCTGCAGCTGCGCGGCGCGAACTCCGAACACCGAACGTGAACACGAACAGAGAAGCGAGCACCTGGAAGCGCGAACAGGCTCCACGCTACGTTCCTCGCCGCCTCATTCGTCGCGTCGAGTTCCGCCCGCCCACTCCCTTCACGATGGCGACCCACGCGCTGGCGAGCGTCGTCATGGTTCCCGCGTATGCCGCCGCGGCAACGGCAATAGGCACGCCCGGGATGCGCTTTCACCGCGAGGCGCTGTCGGTCTCCTTGCGACTCGCGATGAACGGCGGGTCGAAACTGATTCGCCAGGCTGGACGGCTGGCCCTCTATCCGTTGGACTCGACGCGCTATTTCGAGTTCGACTGGGTCTGGTCGGCGTTGATGCGTCTCGGTCATGTGCGCGCCTACCTCGACGTCTCCTCGCCGCGCTTCTTTCCGGTCTCCTACGCGAGGAGGTCCGATGTGGAGCGCGCGGTTCTGCTCAATCCGGACGCGACGGATCTGGCGACGACGGAGGAGTGGGTGGCGGCGCTGTCGTTTTCAGCCAAGTGCCGCTTCCGGCGGCAGCGGGTCGAGGATCTCGATGCCCGCGATGGCCTGTTCGACGCCATTACGTCCATCTCGGTGTTCGAACATATCGTGGACGAGCGTCCGGCCCTGGCGGCGCTGCGCCGGCTGCTCGCACCCGGAGGCACCGCGCTGCTGACGCTGCCGTGCGCCGCGACGGGATACGACCAGTATCGCGACTACGACGAGTACGGCCTGGCCGCTCCAGACTCAGAGGGCCGGTACTTCTTTCAGCGCTTCTACGACACCGCGTCGCTTCGCCAGCGCGTCCTGTCCGTCATGGGTGAGCCGAGTCGAGTCGTCGTCTACGGCGAACGCGAGCCGGGGTTCTTCGGACGCAACGCCGAAGCCAAGATGCGTGGGCTGCCGTATCCCTTCTGGCGTGAGGGATACATGATGGGCCGCAACTTTCAGATCTACCCGTCCATCGACGACCTTCCCGGCGAGGGTGTCGTCGCTCTCGAGTTCATCAACGGTTAGAGGATTTCGTCCACGAGCGACGCGACGTGCGCTCCGATCGACAGGCAGGCGGTCAGGCCTGGCGATTCGATTCCGGCGGCGTGGACGACACGCGGGTTGCGTGAGTCGCGGGCGATGAAGAAATCAGCAAAGGATTCCTCGGGCGGATGAAACTTCGGCCGGATGCCGCTGCCGCCGAGCCGAAGGTCGGCCAGCGTCAGCTCCGGCAGCAGCGCGCGGGCCGGCTCGAGGAAGTCCTCGAGCGGGATCCGGTTCCCTTCGTAGTCGTCTTTCCGTTCGAGGTAGCAGACCGTGGGACCGAGCGTGACGTTGCCATGGATCGTCTTGCTCAGATGGACGCCCAGGCCGTGCGTATGGGGAAGCGGGTACACCAGCGCATTGACCATCGCACGCTTTGCGGGCACGAGCTCGGCGTACTCGCCGCGGCATGGGTAGATCCTGAACGGCTCGCCGCCAACCATCGCCGAGACATCGTCGGCATAGAGCCCTGCCGCGTTGACGACCGTTCGCGCCTGGATCCGTTCGGACGGCGTCTGCAGCTCGATGGATCCATTGCGTGCGTCCGCGCCGGTCAACGGAGTACCCGGCAGCAGCGCGACGTCCTGTTCCTCGCACAGCCGCGCCAGGGTCTTGACCAGCGCCTCCGCCTCGAGAATCCCCGTGTTCGGTGAGTACATCGCGATGTGGGCCTTCACGTGCGGCTCGCGTGCATGGATGAACTCGTCGCCGACGATCGTGAGCCCTTCCACACCGTTCGCCTCGCCTCGAGCGCGGAACCGCTCGAGCGCCTCCGCTTCCGACTCATCCTGCGCGACGACGAGCTTGCCGCAGCGCCTGAACGGCACGCGGTAGGTCTCGCAGAACTCATAGAGCAGCCGCGCCCCGTCGACGCAGTGTCTCGCCTTGAGGGATCCGGCCGGGTAGTAGATCCCGGCGTGAATCACCTGGCTGTTGCGGGAGCTCGTGCCGGCACCAGGTTTCGACTCGCGTTCGAGCAGGCACACGCTGCGCCCGCGCCGCGCGATCTCCCTCGCCGCCGCCAGACCGACCACGCCTCCGCCGATGACGGCTGTGTCTACGGTTTCCACTAAAATGTCTCGTTTGCAGTCTAACGCGGGGTTGGACAATTGAACACGCGACGGGTGCTCGTGACTGGCGCCGCCGGCCGGCTGGGCGCCACGATCGTCGAGACGTTTCATGATGCGCACGTCGTGGCGCACACGCGGTCGTCCCTCGACATCACCAATTCGTCAGCCGTGTCGCGCGCGGTGAACGAGGCGCGGCCCGATGTCATCATCAACTGCGCGGCGTTCAACGACGTGGACGGGGCCGAGGACAATCCGGTGGCGGCACTGGCCGTCAACGCGTTCGCGCCACGCAACCTGGCCCGCGCGGCGCAGGAGGTCGGGGCGACCTTCGTTCACTACAGCACCGACTTCGTTTTTGACGGCACGAAGGCGCGGCCCTACGACGAGAGCGACACCCCAAGGCCTCAGAGCACCTATTCGGCATCGAAGTTGCTCGGAGAATGGTTCGCACTCGACGCGCCGGCCGCCTATGTGCTGCGCGTGGAAAGTCTCTTTGGCGCCGTCCGCGGCTGGAACGGCCGGAAAGGGACGATGGATGCCATCGTGGAGGGGATTGAGGCCGGCCGCGACGTACGCGTGTTCACCGATCGTATCGTCTCGCCCAGCTATGTCCCGGACATTGCCGCTGCCACGCGCCACCTCATCCTCAACGGTGCCGAGCCGGGGCTCTATCACTGCGTGAATGCGGGGCAGGCGACCTGGCATGAAGTGGCGCAAGCGGCGGCAGACATTCTTCGCGTCGCGCCGAGGCTCGTGCCGGTGCGCGTCGCGGACGTGCAGCTGAAGGCGAAACGCCCGCAGTACTGCGCTCTCAGCGCGCAAAAGCTCGCGGCTGCCGGCTTCGAAATGCCGCACTGGCGTGATGCTCTGGCACGTTGGTTCGAGGAGCGCGCGAGTGCCGCGGCGTAGAATGGCTCTGGGGAACAAGGGGGGCATACGACTGAATGAGTAAGCGGGCGATTATCACGGGGATCACGGGACAGGACGGGTCGTATCTCGCCGAGCTGCTTCTGTCGAAGGGTTATGAGGTCACCGGCGCTGTCCGGCGCTCGAGCGCTCCGAACTACTGGCGCATCGAGCATTTGCTGGATCGCATCGCGCTGCGGCCGGCCGACCTCCTCGATCAGCTCTCGCTGCTTCGCCTGATCCAGGACGTCCGCCCGCACGAGTTCTATAACCTCGCCGCGATGTCCTTCGTGCCCGCGTCATGGGATCAGCCGCTGCTGACAGGCGACTTCAACGCGATGGGGGTCACCCGGCTGCTCGAGGCGGTCCGCCAGGTCGACCCGGGTATCAAGCTCTATCAGGCGTCGTCGAGCGAGATGTACGGACGGGTGCGGGAAGTCCCACAGACGGAGTTGACGCCCTTCTATCCGCGAAGCCCGTACGGCGTGTCGAAGGTGTTCGGTCACTACATCACGGTGAACTACCGTGAGAGCTACGGATTGTTCGCGGTGTCCGGCATCCTGTTCAATCACGAATCGCCCCGCCGCGGGCTCGAGTTCGTGACACGCAAGGTGAGCGACGGCGTTGCGCGGATCAAGCTCGGGCTTGCCGATCATCTGTCGCTCGGCAACCTCGACGCCATGCGCGACTGGGGATTTGCCGGCGACTACGTCCAAGCGATGTGGATGATGCTGCAGCAGCCGCAGGCCGAGGACTACGTGATCGCGACCGGGGTCTCGCATTCGGTGAGGGATCTCGTCGAGGTGGCCTTCGGTCACGCCGGGCTCGACTGGAAGAAATACGTGAAGGTCGATCCGGCGCTGCTTCGGCCGGCCGAAGTCGATCACCTCATCGGCGACGCGTCGAAGGCCAAGCGCGTGCTCGGCTGGCGGCCGAATCTGACGTTCGAAGGCCTCATCCAGATGATGGTGGACGAGGACCTCGCGCGGCTGGCGGCTCACCCCAGGCCCGAAAGGGTCACCTAGGAGTACGCGTGCACCTGAAGGAGAAGCTCGAGAGTCGTCAGGCCAACGTCGGTGTCATCGGCCTTGGCTATGTCGGCCTGCCGCTGGCGGTGGAGTTCGCGAGAGCCGGGTTCACCGTGACCGGCTTCGACGTTGACGAGTCGAAGGTCTCCGCCATCACTGCCGGACGCAGCTACATTCTGGACGTCTCCACCGAGGACGTCGCCGCCTGCGTCAAGAGCGGAAAGCTGCGGGCTACGACCGACATGTCGAAGCTCGGCGAGATGGACGCTGTCGACATCTGCGTCCCGACGCCGCTGCGCAAGACCAAGGATCCCGACATGTCGTACGTCGTGTCGGCGGCGGAGGAGATCGCCCGCTACATCCATCCCGGCATGCTCATCGTGCTCGAGTCGACGACCTACCCTGGGACGACGGCGGAAGTGCTGCAGCCGATGTTCGAGGAGAAAGGGTTGAAGGTCGGCGACGATTTCTATCTGGCGTTTTCACCTGAGCGCGTCGACCCGGCAAACGCAAAGTACAACACGCGGAACACGCCGAAAGTCGTCGGCGGCACCACGCCGGCCTGCTCCGAGATGGCGGTGGCGCTCTATTCCGCCGCGGTCGAGACCATGGTGCCGGTGAGCTCCACGCAGGTTGCCGAAATGGTGAAGCTGCTGGAGAACACGTTTCGCGCGGTCAACATCGGGCTGGTCAACGAAATCGCGCTGATGTCGCACCGGATGAACATTGACGTCTGGGAGGTCATCGACGCGGCGAAGACCAAGCCGTTCGGCTTCATGCCGTTTTATCCCGGCCCGGGGCTCGGCGGCCATTGCATCCCGATCGACCCGTTCTACCTGTCCTGGAAAGCGAAGCAGTCCGGGTTCGAGTGCCGCTTCATCGACCTTGCGGGCGTCGTCAACGGATCGATGCCGGAGTACGTCGTGGAGCGGATCAGCGGTGCGTTGAACTCGCGGAAGAAGGCGGTGAACGGCGCGCGCATTCACCTGTTCGGGGTCGCATACAAGAAGGACGTCAGCGACATGCGCGAATCGCCGGCGCTCGACATTCTTCAGCTGCTGCTCCGTCGCGGCGCCGATCTGAGCTATACCGACCCGTATGTGCCCGCGCTGAAGGAAGGGCCGGTCTCGATGCAGTCGGTCACCGAGAGCGATGTCGATGGGATTGATTGCGCGGTGATCGCAACGGATCACACGACGTTCAACTACGCGGCCATGCCGGGCCGGTTCCCGCTTGTCGTCGATACTCGGAATGCGCTGAAGGGCAACCCGGCCCCGAATATTTTCCGTCTCTAGCGCCCGACCATTCCTTCGACCGGGCTGCTCGCGCTCGCGTACATCTTGCGCGGGATGCGGCCGGACAGATACGCCAGCCGCCCGCCGATGATCGCGTGCCTCATCGCCGTGGCCATGGCGACCGGATCCTCCGCGCCAGCAATCGCCGTGTTCATGAGCACGCCGTCGGCTCCGAGTTCCATCGCGATTGCCGCGTCTGATGCCGTGCCCACTCCGGCATCGACGATCACAGGCACGCGGGCGGACTCGCGGATGATCCGGATGTTGTTCGGATTCTGAATGCCGAGCCCCGAACCGATGGGTGCGCCGAGCGGCATCACCGCCGCGGCCCCGGCGTCCTGAAGCTTGCGGCAGGCGATCGGATCGTCATTGGTGTAGGGCAGGACGACGAAGCCCTCGCGGACGAGGACCTGGGTCGCTTCGATGAGCGCCTCGTTGTCGGGGAAGAGCGTCCGTTCGTCGCCGATGACCTCGAGCTTCACCCAGTTCGACAGCCCCGCTTCGCGTCCCAGTCTCGCGGTCCGGATGGCCTCGTCGGCCGTGTAACAGCCTGCGGTATTCGGCAGGATGAACATCCTCGACGTGTCGATGTAATCGAGCAGCGACTCTCGCGAGCGATCGGAGATGTTCACGCGCCGTACGGCCACGGTCACCATGTCGGCGCCCGACGCTTCATGCGCCCGCGCCATCAGCGCGTGCGACGGATACTTGCCCGTGCCGATGATGAGGCGTGACTGGAAGATCCGGCCGGCGATGACGAAGGGTGTATCTGACATGGATGATTTACCCGCCGCCGACAAAGTTCACGATCTCGACCTGATCGCCGTCGCCGACGACCACCTCGGGAAACCGGTGGCGTTTGATGATGGTGAGGTTGTGCTCGATGGCGACGCGCCGGGCGTCGATGTCCAGCTTGTCCAGAAGAGCGACCAGGGACAGCGGCTGCTCCAGCTCGTAGGGTTCGCCGTTGAGGGTGATCTGCACGGTTGCTGAAGTGCCCGGCTTCAGCCGGGCCCCCCACGTAGTCTCTGGCTTCGGCCGAACCCTGTCAACGCCGGCTCCGCCGTGTAGAATCGAAAGATTCTACCCACTGCTGATTTCGATACCTAGATGACCGAGCTTCTGAACACGATGCCATTGGGCATCGCCGGGTTTACCTACGCCGACCTGTGCCAGCCCTCCCGCCTGCGCGATCTGCACGACGCGTTCTGCGAACGCGTAGCCGCGGACGATCCCGGGCTCTGGGCGCAGTGGGATGCCTACCGCAGGGCCCCTGAGACCGTCCCTTCGCCGATCGAGCGGTCCGATCTGATCGTGCGCATGGCGCCCCACCTCAGCCGGTTCGTGACGGCGCTCTTCAATATTGGCGACGCTGTCGGGGCGCTCAATCAGGCCACCAGCCGGCTCGAGCCGCTGTTCCGCTTCAAGATCGATTTCGTCCGCAAGCGCGCCCTGCCGCTCGTCAAGGGCGGTGCGCGAGTCACCATCGGTCCAGAGGATGTCGCGGTCGTCCAGGAGCTGGCTGGCCCGTTCGCCGACTTCGATCACGAGCTGGCGATCGCCATGGCCGGATGCGCGCTGCTCGATCGCGAAGCGGCGGTTCGCGCGAATGGCACCGACGCTGAGAAGGCCGACGTCGCAGCCAAGGCCGACTCGCTGAAGCGCTGGTGTGCGGTCTGCCTGCACGATCCGGGCTATCGCCCGTGGGTGATCTTCCGGTTTCCGGAAACGATGGACTACCAGAACCTCGTGCAGGTCCAGCGCCCGCGGGCGGATCTGCCCGAGGCGATGATCGGCCCGGACCCGCATCTGCGGCGCCGCGACGGTTTCAAGCTCACCGACGCGCGCTGGACGCCGCGCGAAGTGGTCAGCGAAATCCACTACTGCGTGCTGTGCCACGAGCGCGACAAGGACTCGTGCTCCAAGGGGCTGCGCGACAAGGAAGGCAAGATCATCGCGAACCCGCTCGGCATCGCGCTTCCCGGATGCCCGCTCGACGAGAAGATTTCCGAGATGCACATGCTCCGGAAGTCAGGCGATGCGATTGGGGCGCTCGCGATCGTCGTCGTCGACAATCCGATGGTCGCAGGCACGGGGCACCGGATCTGCAACGATTGCATGAAGGCGTGCATCTACCAGAAGCAGGAGCCGGTCAACATCCCGCAGATCGAGACCGGCGTGCTGACGGACGTGCTGCGCATGCCGTGGGGCGTCGAAATCTACGGGTTGCTGACGCGCTGGAACCCGCTGAACATCCGGCGGGCGTACGCGCTGCCGTATAACGGCCGTAACGTTCTCGTCGTCGGCCTGGGTCCGGCAGGCTACACCCTCTCGCATTACCTGTTGAACGAGGGCTTCGGCGTCGTTGCGGTTGACGGGCTGAAGATTGAGCCGTTGCCCGCGGAGCTCACGGGAGAGGGCAGCACGGCGCCGCGTCCCATTGAGCGATGGGACGAGATCTATCGCCTGCTCGACGATCGGGTGCTCGAGGGGTTCGGTGGCGTCTCCGAGTACGGCATCACCGTGCGATGGGACAAGAACTTCCTGACACTGCTGCACCTCCTGCTGGCGCGGCGCGATCGCCTGCGCATTTACGGCGGCGTGCGCTTTGGCGGGACGTTGCCAGTCGAAGATGTGTGGGGATACGGATTCGATCACGTGGCAATCGCCGCCGGCGCCGGACGCCCGACCGTCATCGACATGAAGAACAACCTGGTGCGCGGGGTGCGCAAGGCCAGCGACTTCCTCATGGCGCTGCAGCTGACCGGAGCGTTCAAGCGCGGCGCGCTGCCAAACCTCCAGGCGAGGCTTCCGGCGGTGGTCATCGGCGGCGGCCTGACTGGCATCGACACGGCCACGGAGCTCTTTGCGTACTACCCCGTGCAGGTCGAGAAGACGCTCGACCGCTACGAAGCCCTGTGCGCTGACGCTGACGAAGCGTCCGTGCGATCGATCTACGACGCCGAGGAGCTCCAGGTGCTCGACGAGTTCCTGGAGCATGGGCGCGCGGTGCGCGAGGAGCGGATGCGCGCCAGCGCCGCGGGCGAACAGCCCGATTTCGTCCCGCTCGTCCGCGGCTGGGGCGGCGTCACGCTGGCGTACCGCAAGCGGATGGCGGACTCGCCGGCGTACCGGCTCAACCACGAAGAGGTCATCAAGGCGCTCGAGGAAGGCATCTGGTTCGCCGAGAACCTCGATCCGCGCGAGATCATCGTCGATGCGTCGGATCAGGCGAAGGCGCTGGTGTTCAAAGGGCCCAGCGGGCCGGTGGAACTGCCCGCGCACACGATCCTCGTCGCTGCCGGTACATCGCCGAACGTGACCTACGAGAAGGAACGGCCGGGAACCTTTCAGCTCGACTCGAAGCGTCGGTTCTTTCAGGGCTTCCGTGCCGAGGGATCCGGAGCGTCCGTGTCTCTCCATCCGGACGCGTCGGGCTTCTTCACGTCCTACAACGACGGCGGCAGGCTCGTGTCGTATTACGGCGACAACCATCCGATGTACGCCGGCAACGTCGTCAAGGCGATGGCCTCGGCCAAGGATGGCTATCCGAAGGTCACCGCGCTGTTTGCGGATGAACTGTCGCGGCTCGATCCGAAACGGCAGCCTGAGCGCGACTCGGCATGGACGTCTCTCGTGCAGCGTCTCGACGACGAGCTGCTCGCGCGCGTGGAGTACGTGCAACGCCTCACGGCCACGATCGTGGAGGTGGTGGTTCGCGCGCCAGCGGCCGCTCGACACTTCAAGCCGGGCCAGTTCTATCGCCTGCAGAATTTCGAAGCGATTACACCGCGCGCGAATGTGGGGCCGGCAGGCGATGACGTCCCGCTGCTCATGGAGGGGATCGCGCTCACCGGTGCATGGGTGGATCGCGACAACGGGCTGCTGTCGCTGATTGCGCTCGAAATGGGTGTGTCGAGCCGGTTGTGCGCCTACCTCCGCCCGGGCGAGCCCGTCGTCGTGATGGGGCCAACGGGCACGCCTACCGAGATTCCGCACGGCACCGACGTGCTGCTGGCGGGCGGAGGGCTCGGCAACGCCGTTCTCTTCTCGATTGCGAAAGCGCTGCGCGAGAACGGCAACCGCGTGCTCTATTTCGCCGGCTACAAGAAGGGCGAAGATCTGTTCAAGCGCGAGGACATCGAGGCTGCTACCGATCAGGTGATCTGGAGCACCGACATGGGCGCGGCGATCGAACCCGGCCGGCCGCAGGACGCGCATTTCAGGGGCAACATCGTGCAGGCGATGGTGGCGTATGCGGAGGGCCGTCTCGGGTCGCAGCTCGTGCCGCTCTCCGGAGTCTCACGGATCATCGCGATCGGTTCGGACCGGATGATGGCTGCGGTCAAGGCGTCGCGCTATGGCGTACTGGCGCCGCACATCCGGCGCGACCACGTCGGCATCGCCAGCATCAACTCGCCGATGCAGTGCATGATGAAGGAAATCTGCGCGCAGTGCCTGCAGAAGCACGTCGATCCGGCGACTGGTAAGGAGGAATTCATCTTCTCGTGCTTCAACCAGGACCAGGAGATGGATCGCGTGGACTTCCCGAACCTGAACATGCGGCTGCGCCAGAACACAGTGCAGGAGAAGCTGTCGACTCGCTGGCTCGAGCTCCTGCTGACCTCAGTCGATCTGCCGCACGTATAGGCCGACCTTCAGGTCAGCCGTGCCAGTTCCTGGGCGCGGATCGCAGCGCCCAGCAGTCCCGTCTCCCGGTTCAGGATCACCTTCACCGGCACCTGCTCGAGCAGGTGCCGCATCGGTTCCTTCGCCAGAAACGCCTCCATGAACGTGCCGGATTTCAATGCCGGCAGGATCTTCGGGGCGATCCCGCCGCCGATGTACAGGCCTGACGTTGCGACCGCGCGGAGCGCCAGGTTTCCCGCCTCCGCGCCGTACGCGCTGACGAACATCCGCAGCGAATCCGCGCACTGCTGACAGCGTCCGGCCAGTGCTGCTTGCGTGATGCGCGCAGGCGCCTCTGCGTCCGGCACGCCGGCGAGCATCTCGCACTCTCCACCGCGATGCGTGAAGCGATGGAGATTCAGCAGGCCTGGACCGCTGAGCACCTGCTCGACTTCAGCCCGCCCGTAGCGCTCCCGAAGCATCTTCACGAGTTCGATCTCGCGGTCGGTGCGTGCCGCGTAGTCGGCATGTCCGCCCTCGGACGGCACTGGACGCAGCCGGCCGTCAAACCGGTGCAGCAACGCCTGGCCGAGCCCCGTTCCGGCGGCGATGACCGCCGCGTTGCCGTCGGTGCGACCGGTCCCTGCCTGAAGCACGGCCACCTCGTCTGCCGTCAGCGTCTCCACGCCGTTGGCCAGCGCCTCCAGATCGTTGAGCACCTGCACGCGGTCCGTGCCCAGGCTGGCAGCGATCTCCCCGGAGGTGATGTCCCACGAGACGTTCGTGAGCGTCGCAGCGTCACCGACCACCGGGCCGGCGACGCCGATTGCCGCGGCCTCAATTGCCACACGGCGTCCGATGGCATGTCTGAACTTGTCGACGATGTCGCCGAAGCGTGAGTACTCGCCCGTCGCGTAGCTGTGGCTGGCGACGACGCGGGGGCGCTCAGCACCTGCAACGCGCTCGAAGAGTCCGAGCAGCGTTTTTGTTCCGCCGACATCGCCGCCAACGATCATGAGTGGATTATATTTGTGGCGTCGTGGCGTCTTCCGGTGCACCCGCGCTTTCTCGTCGCCAGTTGCTGGAGCGGTACACGCACCTCCGCGACGATCACCTGCGCTACATGCAGAAGTGGGGACTCATCCGTCCTTCACACCGCTCCGGCGAGACGTTTTACGGATTTCCGGATCTGACAGTCATTCGCGACGCGGACGCGGATCTCGGCAATGGCGCCAGCTTCAGGGCCGTGCTGCGAAGCCTGCTCGCGTCACATCGGGGGCAGCTGGCGTTCGATTTCCGGATCGAAGCGCAGCCGGCCAAGGTCCTGCAGCTCAGGCGGCCCGATCCGCCGCCCCTGGCCGCACTGATGGATGCGACGCCGGTCGACCGCTCGTCCTCGGCGGAGCAGTATTTCAACGCCGCGTCCGTCCTCGACAACGGCGATCCAGCGAACGTCGATGGTGCGGCGAACGCGTATCGCCGCGCGCTGGAGGTCGATCCCTACCTGGTTCCGGCGCTCATCAACCTGGCCAACCTTCACTACGCGAGCGACGAGATTGCCGAAGCGCAGGCGCTGTACGAGCGGGCGATCTCGCTCGAGTCAGACGTCTTCGAGTCGCACTTCAACCTCGGCAACATCTTTCACGATCTCGGACGCTACGTGGAGGCGCAGCGGTGCTACCGCGAGGCCCTTCGCCTGAACCCGATGTTCGCCGACGCGCACTTCTATCTCGCGGTGACGCTGGAGAAGAACGGGCAGTCACAGGACGCGCGCTCGCACTGGAAGGCCTACCAGCACCTGGCACCCAACGGCGAATGGGTGCATCTGGCCAAGGAATTCTCGGATTAGGTTGCTACCAACTATCTAACTATCCAACTAGCTCAGTAGGAGTAGTCGTCCCTCGGTTCCCGCTTCTTCGGCGCGCGGCGCAGCTTGTAGTACTGACAGTCCGGGCACCACGCATCCGGGTCGAAGCCGGTCGTCCCCGCGTACGGCTTGACCTCGCGATGCGTACAGAACGCGGCGTTGCCGTCCTCGGCGGGCTGCTGCCATCGGCAGGAGCCAAATCGCACGAATGCCGCCGACTGCGGGTTGTCCGACGTGACGGGCATTGGTGCTGCAGAGGCTGGTGAGGTCGCAGCCGGTCCCTCCGCCGCCGACGGTGACGGCGACGCCGACAGCGAAGCCGGACTCTTGTCGCCGGGTGCCGCCGGGCTGAACGGATCGTTATTGAAGTTGAACCCCAACGGCTTTCTCCAGTGCGCGCAGCGCACGCAATTCCTCGGGAGCGACCAGCGTCAGCGCGCTCCCGGTTGATTCAGCGCGGCCGGTGCGGCCGACGCGATGGACATACGCCTCAGGCGTGTCCGGAACCTCGAAGTTCACGACATGCGCGATGCCCTCGATGTCGAGGCCGCGCGCGGCGACGTCGGTGGCGACCAGCACGGGATACGTCCCGGTGCGGAATCCCTCCACCGCCGACATCCGCTGCTGCTGGGTACGGTCGGCGTGCAGCGCGGCGGCGCGGACACCCAGCGTGGTCAGGCGCGTCGCCAGTCGATCGGCGCCGATCTTCGTCCGGCAGAACACCAGCACCGGACCGGTCGCTTCCTCGCGCAGCCAATGCGCGAGCCATTGCGTCTTCTCGTTCGCCGGCACGGTCTGCACCGCGTGCGAGATCGTCTGCGCGGGACCGCCGCGGCGGCCCACCTGAACGAGCTTCGGCTCCCGCAGGAACTCTTCCGTCAGCTTCAACACCTCGCCGGGCATCGTCGCCGAGAAGAGCAGCGTCTGCCGGACCACCGGAAGCGCGGACATGATCTTGCGAACGTCGGGCCAGAACCCCATGTCGAGCATGCGGTCGGCTTCGTCGAGCACCAGGATCTCGAGCCCGCTCAGATCGACCGAGTCGTGTCGCATGTGATCCATCAGGCGACCAGGTGTAGCCACCACGATATCCACGCCGGCACGGAGCGCACGCTCCTGTATGTCCATCGGCACGCCGCCGTAGACCGCGACGCTCGAAATCGTCGTGTGATAGGTCAGGCCCTGCACCTGATCCTCGATCTGCACCGCGAGCTCGCGCGTTGGCGCCAGAATGAGCGCGCGCGTCCGCGGCGGCTGCGGCGCCGCTTCGTGAAGAAAGCGCTGGAGAATCGGCACCAGAAAGGCAGCCGTTTTCCCGGTTCCTGTTTCCGCGCACGCGATCACGTCCGAGCCGGACATGGCGAAGGGGATGACCCCGCTCTGAATCGATCGGGTCTCCGCCCACCCGAGATCGCGGATGCCGCTCAGCAGACGGCTGTCGAGCGACAGCTGATCGAACGGAATCGGCGCCGGGTCGAAGGCCGACGGCTCATAGGGCAGTACCGCGGGCTCCGGCCGCGGCTGTATGACACGAGGAGCGTTCCGGCGGCCGTGGCCGGATCCGGACTTGCCAGACGCGGAACCGCGCCGGCGGCGATGACGTGAATGGGATGATGTTTCAGTACTCAAAACGTCTGGTTCATCGTGCGCGGAACGTGATGATTCCTCTTACGGGGTCGTATGGAGAGACGCCGACGGTGACGCGGTCGCCGGGAACGACTTTGATGCGGAAGCGGCGCATGCGGCCGCTCAACTGCGCCAGCACTTCATGCCCCGCGTCGCACTGGACGCGGTACAACCCGCCTGAATGAACGGCAACCACCGTTCCCTGCATGTCGATCAGATCGTCCTTGCTCAATCAGCTCATCCTTTCGCGAGACTCCGCCGTAACTCCGTGGACGGTTGCGTCTCGCGGCAGCGTCTGCCCGCGCATGGCGCGGATAGCAACGAGTGTGCCATACCTGCCGAGTACGTGCAACGTTATGGTGTACTTGAATTTGCCGGAATTCATCACTTCAAGATTTGACCGGCGGTTGCCTCTCAGTGGATCGCACTGCTCAACGGTCCGGCATTGTCACAGGCCACGAACCGCCTCTTCCACTCGCGCTGCCAGCGCGGCGTAGTCGTCGCCGCGCAGCTGGAGCGGTGCGCCGAACGCCACGCGAACGCGCCCGGGACGCACGAAGGTCGACCCGACGGGCATCAGGCGATCGACGTCTTCGATTTTCACCGGGACCACCGGCAGGTCCAGCCGCGAGGCGATCATGCCGATGCCGCCGCGAAACGGCTTCATCTGGCCCGTCGGCGATCGCACGCCCTCGGGGAAGATCAGGACGGACATCCCGCTCCCCGTCACGTCACCGATGTACTGCAGCGTGTGGCGCGCGCCCGCCTCGCGCTGCGGGATGGGGAAGCAATTGAAGTAGAAGCAGGCGTTGTAATAGTTCAGTGAGCTCGTGAACCACTGACGCCACGTGTGCTCGCGCGGATGGAAGTGCGCCGCGAAGAACTCCTTCAGCATCGCCGTCGCGAGCCGGCTGCGCCACCGGCCTGGCAGCGCGGAGAGGATGACGGGCACGTCCATGTGGCTCTGGTGGTTTGAGGCGAACACCACCGGACCCTCGAGTCCGTCAAGGTGCGACAAACCCTCGACCCGTGCGTGCGCGAACAGCCGCGTCAACGGCACGATCCACGTCGCCTGCGAGAGCCGTCGAATCACACGAACCGGCAGGCTCCGGTTCCAGGCCGGAAAGTCGAGCGGCTCCTCGGGCACTTCTGCAGCCGGAGGCGCCTCGACGAGCTGCTTCAGGTCGGCAATGCTGGCGGCCTCCGAGAATCTCGATTCGTCGATCCGCGTCTGAAACCGGTCTTCGAGTGCGACCATCAGTTCGACGCGTTCGAGCGAGCTCAGGCCCAGCTCCTCCAGCGTCGTCGCGCCGCTGACGTCGCGGCCGTGCGTGAACCGTCCGATCAGCGCTTCCAGCGTGTCGCCCTGCGGCGCCGCCAGCGGCTGCCCGCCGGCATTGACCCAGTCGCGGATCGCCGCGCGCTTCAGCTTCTTCGTGCCTTCCGTCCGCGGCAGCTCCGTTCCCGGCCAGACCGAGATCGTCCGGACACGTTGATGATCCTGGAGCCGTGCGTTTGCGTCGCGAACGATCCCATTGGGATCGATTCCCGCGTTGAGGACGACCACCGCATGGACCCGCTCCTGAGCGCCCTCCGCGATGCCGACGACAGCGGACTCGTGCACGCCCTGGAGATCGTTCAGCACCCGCTCGACGTCCTCGGGAAAGACGTTGAGCCCGTCGGGCGTCACGATCATTTCCTTCTTTCGCCCGCGAATGAACAGGCGTCCCTGCTCGTCAAGCCCCCCGATATCGCCCGTGTGGAACCAGCCCTCGGTGTCGAACACTGAACCGGCCCCTTGGGCCTTAGGCCCAGGGCCCTGGGCTTCGTAATACCCACTCGTGACGTTCTCGCCACGCACGAGGATCTCGCCATCGTCAGCGATCTTCACGTCAACGCCAGCGATCGGCGTACCGACCGATCCCTTGCTCGTCTTGAACGGATGGTTCAGCGTGACGATCGGCGCCGTCTCGGTGAGGCCATAGCCCTGGATGACCGCGAATCCCATGCGGCGCCAGAACTCCTCGAGGTCCGGCGGCAGCGGCGCCGCGCCGACGACGAACGCCCAGAACTTCATCCCGAGCGCGGAGTGGACCCGACGGTAACGCCACCAGCGTCCGGGAATGGAGATGCCTGCGGGCGGTGCCTCCCGTGACTCCGGGAACGCTCGTGTCACGTGGTCTCGCAGGACATCGAGAATCTTCGGCACGCATACCAGCACCGACACCCGCCGCGACTTGATCAGCCGGATGATGTCGTGCGGGTTGAAGCTCCGCGTGAAGATGACCGTCCCGCGCACCATCGGCGGCACGTTCGTCGCCATCGACTGGCCGAACATGTGGCTGAGGGGAAGCAGGTTGATGAACCGGATGGGATGAAACGGCCAGGCGTACTTGCGGTACTTGATGACCTCGCGCTCGACGGGGACGATGTTCGCCAGCACATTGCGGTGCCTGATGACGACGCCCTTCGGCTCGGCGGTCGCACCTGACGTGAAGATGATCTGCGTGACGTCATCGCGGCCGATCGGGACCGCCGGCATCGGACCGTCGGCGTGCCAGTCGAGGTCGCCCAGGCGCCAGATCGCCACTCCATCTCGATCCGCGAGCGGGGGCACGTCGTCGCCGACGAGCGCCAGCCGCGCGCCGACGATGCCTGCCACCTTGAGGACGAAATCAGTGGAGGAGCGATAGTCGATCGGGACGACCACGATGCCCGAGATCAGGCAGCCCCAGTAGCACGCGATCCATTCGGGCCGGTTTTCCCCCCAGAAAACGACCTTGTCGCCCTGATGGATGCCGGCGGACCTGAGCCGTCCCGCGAATCCACGGGCCGCCCTGCCGACGTCCTCGTAGGTGTGGACCCGGCGCTTGTAGCCGTCGTCGAAGACGAGAAAGTCGCCGCGGATCTGGACCAGATCGGCGAAGAAATCGACGAGGGTGTCCCGGCGCACCGGTAAATTATGATTCCTTCTCAACGGCCTGCCTGAACCGGCCGTTCTGAATAGTTCTGAATCACATGGATGCCACCCCCGTCGGCGCGCTGTATGACAGCCTCCTGCAGTCGGCGCTCAGGCAGTTCTTCGAGCGCGCGACGTTCGATGCCGAGCCGACGGCCACGGGTGCGACGGACGCCAGGCTCGCCATTGAGCCGTCGGCCAATCCTGCTGCGCTGATCATTCGCTGGTTCGGCACGCGCTACACGCTTCGCGTGCCTACCCGCTGGCCGTTCACGGCCCACGAGGTCCGGCTGGCGCAGGCGATCGGTTTCGTGCTCGCGGCGCGCTATCGCGCCATTCAGAATCCGCGCATCCTCGCCGAACGTGTGGACCTGTTCAGCGGCGCCATCGAGGATCGCTACGTCGGCGCGTTTCTCGACCCTCGCTCGTACGCGATCGATGCGAGGGAGTCCCGTGCCGATCGGATTGCGTCGATCATCGAGATGCTTCGTGTCGCGGCGCTTTCAAGCTACGAGAATCGCCCGATCTCCACCGGCGTGATGCTGCTGGGCACGAGCGCCGATCCGATGAGGCCTGGAGTTCCGCCGACGTCGGTCGTCGTGTCGTATGACGAGTCGCTGGCGCGCATCAAGAGCTTCTTCAGGCTCGCGGAGGGAGTCCACACCCTGTTTCTCGCGAGTTCCGAGGGCCGGCTCCTGAACATCATCGACATCAGGCGATGGGCGAGCGGTACCCGCCAGAACTCGCTCACGCCACGGGCGTTTCAGCCCCACGCGCGCGCGACCCTGCAGCATGGCCATGTGTGCGCCGTGCTCAGTCCATCCCGCGAAATCAAGATCTTCGCGGAAGGGACCGAGATGTTTACGTTTCGCGGGGCTGCCTGGCACCTGGTCGATGCCCAGGCGAAGTACCGCATCTGGGCAGATGCCGTCGGCGACGAGGCGCTTGCGGGCCGCATCTTCCAGACCGCGCGGGACTTGTCCGACGCGCGCGAAGGAGCGCTGTTCGTCGTGGTCCGTGAGCCGGATGTGGCGGTGCCGCAACTGGTCGCGCCGGCCGATCGCCTCGATCTCCCGATTCGCGACCTCGACGATGGATCGGAAGGGCCGTCACGCCGGCACCTTCTTCATCTACTCGAGCGCCGGACAATTACGGATCTCGATCCGAGCGTATTCATGGGCCTCGCGGCGCTTGACGGCGCCACGGTGACGGATCGGTCTGGCCGGCTTCTTGCGGTAGGCGCGATCCTGCGCCATCCTCCATCGCAGCAACTGGATGCGGGTGGTGGTGTCGAAGGCGCCCGTACGACCGCAGCGATGGCGGCGAGCCAGTTCGGTCCGGTACTGAAGGTCAGCGAGGACGGAATTCTTACGTTCTTCGATCGCGATCGCGTCTGGGATATCTGAAATAGAATAGGCGCTCCCTCCGATGCGAGTCTTCCTCACTGGCGCAACCGGATACGTCGGCTCTGCGGTAATGGACGCGCTGCTGCGCAGCGGCCACGAAGTGACCGCGCTCGTGCGCGATCCGGAGAAGGCCGAGCAGGTCTCTGGCCGTGGCGTTCACCCGATCATCGGAGAACTGACGAGGCCGGCTTCGTACGCGTCAGCTGCGGAAAGTGCGGACTCAATCATTCACGCGGCGCTCGAAAGCTCGAAGCGCACGCAGAAGGTCGATCGTCAGGCCATCGACACGCTCATCGCCGCTGCCGGCCGCCGCGCGGCCGCCGGCCTTCCGGCATGCGTCGTCTACACGTCGAGCGCCTGGGTGCTGGGCGAGGCGCACGGGGCCACCGAAGACTGTCCGGTGAACCCGATTCCGCTTGTCGAGTGGCGTCCGGAACACGAGCAAATCGTCCTCGACGCGAGCCGTGATGGTGTGCGGCCGGTTGTCATCCGGCCAGGCGTGGTCTACGGCGGTGCTCGCGGAGTCGTTGGCGATTTGCTGAAAGACGCGGCAAATGGGCTGGTGCGCGTGGTTGGCGCTGGTGAGAACCACTGGACCTGCATCTACGACCGCGATCTGGCGGACCTGTACGTCCGCGTTTCGACAATGGGCGATGCCTCGGGGATTTTTCACGCCAATGACGAGGCAGACGAGTCCGTGGACGACATCGTGGCGGCCATCACGCAGCACGCCAAGATGCTTCCCGACGTACGCCACGTCCCGATCGAAGAAGCCCGCAAGAAGATGGGACCGCTCGCTGATGCCCTCGCGCTCGATCAGATTGTGAGGAGCCCTCGTGCGCACGCCCTTGGCTGGGCGCCGACGCTGCGATCGGTAGCGGGAAGTGTGGC
Source organism: Vicinamibacterales bacterium (assembly GCA_035537775.1). GTDB lineage: Bacteria > Acidobacteriota > Vicinamibacteria > Vicinamibacterales > UBA2999 > Gp6-AA40. The sequence goes on from DATLLQ010000040.1 coordinate 57,261, forward strand.
CCGCCTGCTCGAAGAGTTCCGAACGGCTCGCGCCGCCTAGAACGATTCAGCTTTCGACAACCGCGTCGATCAGCCCGTACTCGATCGCCTTCTGCGCATCGAGATAGAAGTCCGTTCGCTTGGTGTCGCGGATGATCTTGGCGAGCGGCCGCCCCGATCGCTTCGCCAGGATCTGATAGATCTGCGCCTGCATCTGCTTCAGGCGATCCAGATGCTGCGCGGCAGCCGACGTCGATTGCCAGCCCGCCCACTTTGCCGGCTCGTGAATCATGATCCACGAGTGCGGCAGCGCCAGCCGCCGTCCATCGCTTGCGGCCTGCAGGACGACTGAACCCATCGAGTAGGCCATGCCCTGAACGATGATGGTCACCTCGATGCCGCGAGAGACCAGCTGCCTGATGGAATCGTGAATGGCGAGACCGTCGGTGACATTTCCGCCCGCGCTGTTGATGTAGAGCGTGATCGGCCTGTCGTTGTCGTTGGCCAGCTCGCGCAGCCGCTCGATCACACCCCTGGCGAGATCCTTTTCGATGTCGCCGATCAGATAGACGTCGCGCAGCCGATCGGCGGTCTCCTTGCGGAGAATGCCTTTGACGGCGTCGATCAGATCGAGAACGAGGCGGTCGTTGAGATCGCGGTGCGGGAACTGCGCGACCTGTGATCGCCCGCCGTGAGCGGGCTCGGCCGGTGCTAGATGCGGTCGCTGTCCCTCAGGATCCGCCTCAGGCTCATCAGCAGCAGGTTCAGGGACGGTCGAGTCGGCCACGCACCCAGTATGCCTGCAAACCTGGCTCCCGGACTATGAATCGTCGAAGTCGCGCTTGTCCTCGTCGGATGCACCCGGCAGGAATTCGAAGTACGCGTCGAGGCTGCGGTCGAGCGCACGCCGGAGCTGCGGAATCGTTCCGTCGATCGTGTGCAGTGTCAGTCCGGCGGCTTCACCGCCCTTGAGCTTCAGCTTGACGTCTTCGGCATCGATCAGCGTTCCTTCAGGAATCAGTCGTAAGCCGTAGACCAGGGTGTAGCGGGCCATAGAAGCCAACTATACAAGTCAACGCCGCCAGTGAATGGTGACCACGAGAGCGGCGAGCGCGGCACCGCTGAGCATCGCCGACGGCTGAGGTAGGAACAGGAGCCCTGCGGCGGCAATCAGCAGTGAGCGCTCGATCATCGTGGCGTGGTGACGCATCCAACCGGAGATCCCAGCCGATAGTGCCGCGATGCCGATCACTGCGGCCGTGCTTGTCGTCACCACTTCGATGAAGCTGCCCTGAAGGAGCATTCGGTCCCCTGTCGGGCTCAGCGCGAACACCAGCGGGACAACAAAGGCCGGCAGCACGTACTTCCACGAAATCATCGTCGTGCGGAACGGGTTGCCTCCGGTGATGGCCGCGGCTGCGAACGGCGACAGTGCGGTCGGCGGGCTCACTTCGGAGAGCACCGCGTAGTAGAAGATGAACATGTGCGCCGCCGCCGGCGTGATACCGACGCTGGTCAATGCTGGAGCCACCATAACCGCGGCAATGAGGTACGACGCTGTGACGGGAACTGCCAGGCCAAGCACCCAGACCGCGAGCGCTGCGAATACGGAGGTCAGCACGGTACTCCCGCCGGCAAGCGCGACGATGACGCCGGCGATTTTCAATCCGAGACCAGTCAGCGTCACGATGCCGACGATGATCCCGGCGGTTGCTGTCGTGGCAACGACCGGGAGCACGGCGTGTCCTCCACCAGCGAGTGCACGAACGAGCTTCGACGGATATAGAGCCGTCTCATTACGGCGAAAGCTCGCGGCAACAGCCAGTACCGTTGCCCAGAAGACGGCTCGAAAAGCAGTCAATCCCTGCACCATCAGCCAGACGATGGCGACGAGAGACGCGAGGTGGTGCCAGCCCTGGCTGGTGACGGTACGCAGGCGAGGCACCGTTGAATCAACGGCCCGAATCGCGAGGCGGCGCGAGTCGGCTTCCACCATGAGCAGGACCGACACGTAATACAGCGTTGCCGGCACGAGCGCCATCGCGATGACCTGGAGGTACGTGATGTTCAGATACTCGGCGATGAGGAATGCGGCAGCGCCCATCGTCGGCGGTGAAATAATCGCCCCGATGCCGGACGCCGCCAGAATCGCTCCCGCCGTGTCTGGTGGATAGCCGGCGCGCCGCATCATCGGCCACGCGACGGCGCCGAGCATGACCGTGCTGGCGACACCACTGCCCGAAACCGAGCCGAGGAGATATCCCGCGATCGTGACTGTTCGCCCTGGGCCCGACCCGCTTCGCGACCGGCCGGCCAGGGACTCCGCCCAGTCGATGAAGAAGCGCCCGGCCCCGCTGTGTTCGAGCACCGCGCCGTAGATCGTGAACAGGATGATGTAGGTCGCGGTGACGTCCAGCGGCACGCCGAAGATGCCTTCAAGCGTCATGTACAAGGTGCCGAGGATTCGCGGCACGCTGTATCCACGGTGGGCGATGAGTGGAAGGCCGATCCGGTCGAACCATGGCCCGAAGTACGCATACAGCAGGAAGATCGCCGCCGTCACGGGCAGGATCCATCCGGTTGTCCGGCGTGTGGCTTCGAGCACGAGCAGCGTCGCGACCGCACCAAGCGTCAGATCGGTTGCCGTGGGCGTCGCGGCCCTGAGGACGAACGCATCGAAGTCTGCGATCGGCCATACGAGTGCTGCGACGGCCAGCACGATGCACAGCCCGTCAACGACGTTGCGAACCGGCCGGCTGCCCGCGGACAAGGGAAAGACCAGGAATATGGCTGCCAGCGCGATCAGCAGGAAGCTGACCCGGTAGATCTGCGGATCGACGATGCCGACGACCCAGTACAGAGCGTATGCGGCCAGGCCGAACGCGAGGAGGTCGCCCGCGCGCTTGCGGACACCTCCCGTTACTGACTCCACACCTGCCGTTCGCGGTAGTAGCGAATCGCTCCCGGATGAAACGGGATCGGCGACCCCTTCAGCGCCGTCTGGATCGCCAGTTCACGCGCCTGCGGGTGTATGGCGGCAAGCTCGCTTTGCTTGTCGAAGAGCAGGCGCGTGATGTCGTGCGCGAGCGACTCAGGCATCGATTCCGACACGACAAGAAGATTCGCCACTGCGACAACGGGAACGTCGGGGTTCGTCTTGTACGTGCCCTTGGGAATCACAGCCGTGTAGTACAGGTCAGACCCGTACGCCTGATGGAGGCGCGGCAGGACGTCCTCGGTCGAGATGAATCGCGCGTGGATGCCGGGCGTGTTCACCAGATCCAGGATCGACGCTGTCGGCAGGCCGGCGTTCCAGAAGAACGCGTCGATCTTGCCGTCCTTCAGCGCATCGACCGACTGCGCAACCCCGAGGCTCTGCGCGCGGATGTCCTTTCGCGGGTCGAGGCCGGCGGCCTGCAGGATGCGGTTGGCCAGCACCGTGGTGCCGGAGCCGGCGGCGCCGGTGGAAACGGTGCGGCCGCGCAGGTCGGAGACGCGGTTGATGCCCGAGCCGTCGAGCGCGACCAGGTGCACGTAGCTGGAATACAGCACCGCCAGCGCGCGCGCGGGCACCGCTCCAACCCCTTCGAACCCTTCCTTCCCCTGGATCGCGTCCTGCGCGGTATCGGCCATGGTGAACGCGATGTCGGAGGTCCCCTGCTTGATGAACTTGAGATTGTCCACGGACGCGGCCGTCACTTCGGCCGTGGCTTCGACGCCCGGAAGGCTGTCGCTGATCACCTTGGCGATCCCGCCGCCGTACGGGTAGAAGACGCCGCCCGTTCCGCCGGTCGCGATCGACAGCCGCTGCTTCACCGGAGTCGACGACGACGATCCGCCGCACGCGGCGAGCGAGACGACGGCGATCAGCGAGACGGCCGTTCGGATGAGCACGGCGAAACTATACTGGGGTTCCTGGTCCGGCTGAAGCCGGACACTACGATGGTCCGGCTGGTGCCGGACACGACGAGAACCTTGATCACACTCGACGACATCAGAGCGGCGGCAGTCCGGATCCGCGGCGTGGCGCTGCGGACGCCACTGCTCGAAATCGGGTCCCTCGCGTTGAAATGCGAGAACCTGCAGCCGATGGGAGCCTTCAAGGTGCGCGGCGCCTGCAACATGATCGCGCAGCTGCCGCCGGAACGTCGCGCGGCCGGCGTGATTACCTACTCGTCCGGCAATCACGGGCAGGCCGTTGCGCTCGTGGCACAACGCTTCGGCATCCCTGCCGTCGTCGTCATGCCGGAAACCACACCGGCGATCAAGGTCGAGGGAGTCCGCCGGTACGGGGCCGAGGTGATCTTTGCCGGGACGACCACGCTGCACCGGAAGGCCCGCGCTGAGCAGGAGCTCTCAGCACGCGGTCTGACGATGGTCCCGCCGTTTGACGACCCGTGGGTGATTGCGGGGCAGGGCACGGTGGGCCTGGAGATACTCGAACAGTGTCCCGGCGTCGCAACGGTGTTCGTGCCGGCAGGGGGTGGCGGACTGATCTCGGGGGTCAGTGCAGCCATCAAGGGGATGCGCGGAGGCGTCCGGATTGTCGGCGTCGAGCCGGATGGCGCAGCCAAGATGTCGCGCTCGCGGGAGGCGGGTCATCCGGTCACGCTGGATCATGTCTCGAGCATTGCGGACGGCCTGCTCGCGGTGCGGCCAGGCGACCTCACGTTCGAGCACGTGCAAACGCTCGTCGATGACGTCGTGACGGTTTCGGACGATCAGATCCGGTCGGCGGTGCGCTGGCTGTTCAGGGAAGCGAGCCTGGTGGCTGAGCCGAGCGGTGCCGCGGCGGTTGCCGGAGCGCTGGCGCACGCACAGCCGGAGCGCGGGATGAGCGTGGCGATCGTGTCCGGCGGCAACGTGGATCCCGCCGCGTACGCTACCTATATCTCGCCGGTTCCGCCTTCGGCGTCATAGTCCCTCCGGCGGAAGCCGGCCTACCGCAGGAGCGGCTTCGCGGCGTCGATTGCTTCTTCGACGGTTTTCACCTCACCGTCGAGCTGCCGTTCGTAAACCTGCTTGAGGATCTCGCCGACGCGAGGTCCTGGCTCGAGTCCAAGCGCAAGCAGGTGACGTCCGAGCAGCAGCGGCGGAGGCGGCTGGTGCTCGACGCCGAGGGCGCGCGCCCGCTCGATGAACCAGTCCATCGCCGAACAGTCGAAATCGCCGGTCCGGCCGAGGCAGTCCGCACGCGCCAGGCGCGCGAGCAGTTCCAGGTCGACCTTCTGCGCCAGGCGGCGAAACGCTCCGTCCCCGACGTTGGCGGCTTTGTGAAACATGCCGGGCTTGAGGTGGTTCGCCACGAGCCCCGCGACCTGGCTCCGTACGTCGAAGCCGTCGAGCGTGTGGACGTTCAGCCGATCGAGGAACGACAACGCGGGCGCAACCCCCGCCTGTTCGTGATCGATCGATCGGATGCGGCCGTCGATCACCGCCGTTGTCGCCGGCTTGCCGAGGTCGTGGCAGACGGCTCCGAGCATCACGGTGGCGAGCTGGGCGCGACCGAGCGCGCCGTTCAGCTCCCTGGCCTTGTCGATCACCATCAGCGTGTGCGTCCAGACGTCGCCTTCGGGATGCCACTCCGGCTCCTGCGGGCATCCGACGAGCGGACGCAATTCCGGAAGCAGCTGGTCCACCACGCCAAGATCGAGTGCCAGCGAAAAGCCGAGCGAGGGACGTCCAGCCTGGAGCAGCAGCTTCTCGACCTCGCCCCAGATCCGTTCCGCCGGCAGATCGTCGAGCGGGATTCGCCGGCAGAGCGCCGTCGTGTCGTCGTCGAGCGCGTACTCGAAGCGCGCGGCGAACTGCACCGCGCGGAGCACGCGCAGGCTGTCGTCGCCGAATGTGTCGAGATCGACCGCACGCAGGAGCCGACGATCGAGATCCTGACGCCCGCCGAACGGATCAGCGTACTCATCGTTCAACGGGTCCCAGGAAATTGCGTTGACCGTGAAGTCGCGCCGTCGCGCCGCCTCGAGCGGCGGCATGGACGGATCGCCGTGAACCTCGAAGGCCTTGTGGCCGCGGCCGCGCTTGGACTCGCGCCGCGGCAGCGCCACGTCGATCGCGGCATCGCCAGCGTCCGGCCGCACGACCTTGTAGACGGGAAAGCTCTGGCCGACCGGCTCGACACGGCCGATCTGTTCCAGCAGTGAGGGAAGGGCATCCTGCGCGATGCCGTAGACCTCGATGTCGACATCCTTCGAGGGTTTGCCGCGAAGCTTGTCGCGCACCCAGCCGCCCACGATGAAGGCCCTGCCGCCGGCCGTCCGTACGGCTGTGGCGACGTCGAGCGCAAGTCGGGGCGGGGCCAGGCCGGTCACATTTGTACTTGTACCCCGAGTTCCACCACGCGTTCAGGCGGTAGCTTGAAGAAGGCCGTGGCGCGAACGGCGTTGCGGGCCATCAGCACGAAGAGATGCTCCCGCCACGTGGCCATGCCCGGGTGCCTCGTCACGACGATCGTTTCGCGCCCGAGGAAGAACGTCACGTCGTCCGCATCGATCGGGACCCCGAGTTCGCGAAGGTCCATCAGCGCCTCGGGAATGTCCGGATCCTCCATGAACCCGTACTGCACACGCGCGTTGTACAGGCCATGTCCCATTGGCTGCACCTTCACCCGATCCTCGGGAGACACGTACGGCACCGGCACCGTGGACACGGTCAGTACAACGACGTGCTCATGGAGGACTTTGTTGTAGCGCAGATTGTGAGCGAGCGCCGCCGGCGTGCCGGTGGGCTGCGCCGTCATGAACACGGCAGTGCCGTCGACACGCGTCGGCGGACTGGCGGCGATCTGCCCCACGAATTCTTCGAGCGGGAAGGCGCGTGCGGTCAACCGTTCCGCGACGAGCCGGCGGCCGGTCTTCCAGGTGGTCATCATCGTGTAGATCAGCGCCGCGATGACCAACGGCAGCCAGCCGCCCTGGAGGATCTTGAATACGTTGCCGGCGACGTAGGTGAGGTCGATCGTGACGAACACCAACGCAAAGGAGAGCACGGACGGCCACGACCAGCCCCAGCGCATTCTGGCGACGATCGGCAGCAGCGTCCCGGTGATGAGCATCGTCAGCGCGACGGCAATGCCGTAGGCCGCGGCCAGAGCTGCCGAAGAGCGGAACCCGATCACGATCAGCACGCAGCTGATCGCGAGAAACCAGTTCACCTGCGGCACGTACACCTGTCCCATCGCCCACGACGACGTGTGCTCGACGTCGAGGCGGGGCGCGTAGCCCAGCTGAATCGCCGCACGCGTGAGCGAGAACGCGCCGGAGATGAGCGCCTGTGACGCGATGATCGCGGCAGCCGTGGCGAGCAGCACGAGCGGAAAGCGTGCCCATCCTGGCGCGAGCATGAAGAAGGGCTGATCGGCGGCGGTACCCTGGCTCAGCAGCAGCGCACCCTGCCCAAAGTAGTTCAGCATCAGCGACGGCAGCACGAGCGTGAACCACGCGAGCCGGATTGGCTTCGTGCCGAAGTGTCCGAGATCGGCGTAGAGCGACTCGCCGCCGGTGACCACCAGGAAGACCGCGCCGAACACCACGATCGAGTGCAGCCCGTTCTCGCGGAAGAACGCGACGGCGTGGATCGGGTTCAACGCACCCAGTACCACCGGCTGTTGAACGATCCAGCTGATGCCGAGCGCCGCCAGGACGACGAACCAGACGAGCATGATCGGCCCGTAGGCGCGGCCAATGCGGTGCGTTCCGTACTGTTGCACGCTGAACACGACCACGAGGATCACGACTGAGATCGGAACGACGTACGGATCGAAGACCGGCGTCGCGACCTTCAGGCCTTCGACCGCGCCGAGCACCGTGATGGCGGGCGTGATCATGCCGTCGCCATAGAGCAGCGCGGCACCGAAGAGGCCGAGCAGGACGAGTCCCGTCGGCGCGCCGCTTCCGCGCGGCGGCAGCAGCGACGTCAGCGACAGGATTCCGCCTTCGCCCTTGTTGTCGGCCTTGAGGACGAGGACCATGTACTTGATCGAGATGACCAGGACGAGCGAGTAGATGATGAGCGACAGGACGCCGAGGACGTTCTCGTGGGTCGGCGGAACGGGATGGCTACCGAAAAAGCACTCCCGCAAGGCATACAGCGGGCTGGTGCCGATATCTCCGTAGACGACGCCGACGGCTGTCAGCGTGAGTGGAAGCAGTGGCCTGCGTCCACTAGTCGTTGACAAAAACGAGACCTCCGCTCACGGTGGGTGCGTGTCTGACAGTACCACGAAAAAGAAAGGGCCAGGCGTCAGGCCTGGCCCTTTACAGGTCGAATGTAGCCGCAGAGCGGCGGTCGTACTCGGATTGACGGTTACGCGACGCGGCGCTCGCTGACGAGCGGCATCGATACGACGCGGGTCTCAGGTGTCGCAGCCTGGCGTCGCGCCGCCTGCACGCCCTTCACTTCCCAGCCGGGCGTCTCGTAACCACACGACGAACACAGCAACGACACGCGCCCGTCCCCGAAGTGCAGCAGCGCGTCGTGCCCGTGCAGGCCGCAGATGAACTGCCGCACGTGCCCCCCGACTCGCGCTACTACTCCCGTGGGTTCGGTACGTCCCTGTGCAGAATCCGTAGGCATGATCGCGTTCCTCTCAGGTCCTTCCTGCATCCTCGAGTTAGGACGCCACCAGGCGCCCCGCCGTTCCGAGAATGACGAGGTCGGCGACTTCAAGAGGAATGCCAGCCGATCGGTATTCGATGGAAGCCTATTTTGCTCAGCCGTTTACGGGCCACCCCGCCGTACGGCTGGTTTTCAGGACATCCCAGAAAGTCTTCTGGACCTCAGAAGAAGCAGACGATCAGGCGAATAAATGTCTGAAGTCCGGACATTCACCGCTCCTTGAAGACCGCCCCGAGCACGAACCCCACGTTTGCTGGGCGTTCTCCCAGGCGGCGCATGAAATAGGGAAACCATTGCCGTCCGAATGGAAGATAAATTCGCATTCGATAGCCATCCGCGACCAGGGACGACTGCAGGTCGCGTCGGATTCCATACAGCATCTGAAACTCGAACCGGTCGCGTCCCAGCTTCCGTTCGGCCGCGTATGCTCGCGTGTCGGCAATGATCGCTTCGTCGTGAGTGGCGATGGCGGGGTAGGTTCCCTGTTCCAGCAGCAGACGCATGAGCCGGCGGAACGCGTCATCCACCTCGGCCTTCTGTTGAAAGGCGACGGACGGCGGCTCCTTGTACGCGCCCTTGACCAGCCGGACACGCGCGCCAAGCTCGATCAGCCGCTTGACGTCCTGCTCGGTGCGTCGCAGCGCTGACTGCACCGCGAGGCCCACATTCCGGTATTCCTGCTGCCACAGCGTCTCGAACACCTCCATCGTCACGTCGGTGTACGACGAGTTCTCCATGTCGATTCGGACGAAGAAGCCGTGGCCGCCGGCCGGTTCGAGAATCCGCCGGAGGTTGTCGACGCAGGTCGCGCGGTCGACGTCAACGCCGAGCTGGGTCAGCTTGATGGAGAGGTTGCGCTCGATACCGGAGGCGACGATGACTTCGATGAGACGGACGTACTCGCGTGTCGCGGCCGCCGCCTCGTCCGTCGTTTTGACGCTCTCGCCGAGGTAGTCGAGCGTGAGCAGCATCCCGCGCTCCTGAAGAACGCGGGCATCGCGGATGGCTTCTTCGACGGTTTCTCCTGCGATGAACCGTCTGGCAAAGCTGTCGGGCGTCGCCATCCCGTACCTCGACGCCAGCCGTTTGAGCATTGCGCTTCGCGACAGCGCATAGAAGAGCGCTTTTGATCCGCCGTACATTGACAATCAGGCAGTCACAGGAAATGCAAAATGCAGAACCTGTGTTGTGCCATCTGGCAATTGTGCATGACCTCCGTCAGTGAGTATGGCGGGAAGGCGACTCGAGCAGATGCTCGAGGGAGCGTGCGTAGTATCTCAGCACGTTGCGATCGCGAACGCGGAGCCGGCCATTCTCCGCAACGATGATCCCGCGCGATTCGAGCGGCTCGATCGCCGAGTCGACCGCCGCGGGTCCGCTGGTCACGCCAAGGTTTGCGCCGCAGGAACCGAGCGTATCGATGAGCACGCTCACGCGCTCTTCGAGCTCGCGGCGCGTAATCGACGGGCGCATGGCCGCCGCCACGAGCGCAGTGGGCAGCACCTTGTACAACCGTCCGACCGTCTTCATGACCGTGTGCGCGAGATCGAGCACTGCGCTGCGTGAATTGGGATCCACACCGTCGACCGTGATCGGTGCGCCGAAGGTGACGAACGCCCGTGATTTGTATCCGACGGCGAAACGGAGAATTTCCGCAATTTCACGGCTGAACGGACGCTGAGTCCGCTTGATGCGCTGACGCGACAGGACGTGATCCTCGATCACGAGGTCGTAGGAGACGGCAGTCGGCACGATGACCAGCCGCTGATGGTCTGCCTGCAGCGCGGCATTCAGCAGGCCGGTCTTCGGCCGCTTGATCTCTCCGCTGTAGCTGCGGCCGCCTTCGGGAAAGAAGAACAGGTCCTGCTTCCGCAGCAGCTCGGCCACGTACGCCTTCAATGTCATCAGGTAGAGCGGATCGCGGGAGTCGCGCCTGATCGGCATCGCGCCGGCGACGTGCCGATAGAGCAGGCCGAGCGGTCCTCCGAACAGATTGATGCCGGCCGCGATCACCGGAGGGCGCACGCCGTTGTCGTCGAGGACGAGCGGTTCGACCAGGTAGTCGAAATGGCTGCGGTGATTCGAGCAGTAGACGACCCGGCCGCCTCGAGTCGCGGCTTTCGCCGCTTCGAGGTTCTCGCCGATACGCTCGACGTTTCGGAGCAGCAGGTAGACGGGATGCTTGAGCGCGCGGTACATCGAGTAGCGCTGCGTCGTGCGCAGCTCCCCGAGATACGCCTCGATCCGTTCGCGCGCCTCGCGACCGCCGTTGCCGCCGGAGCCCTCGAGATATTTCGCGATTTCATCCCGGGACAGCACGGCACGCGTGAGTTCGTCGAGCATCCCTTAGGCCCCGGACTATAGCACTAGTGATGTGCCTGGAGCCGCTGACACACGGCCTCTGCGAACTCCATCGTTCCGGCGGTCCCGCCCAGATCGCGGGTCCGCACACGGCCCTCGGAGAGAACCGTCGCGAGCGCGCTCATCACGCGATCGGCGATATCGCCCTCGTTGATGTAGCGCAGCATCAGCACCGCCGAATGCAGAAGCGCCATCGGGTTGGCGACGCCCTTGCCAGCGATGTCCGGAGCGCTTCCGTGCACGGCTTCGAATACGCCGATGTCCGTGCCCAGGTTCGCGCCGGGCACGACGCCAAGGCCGCCGACGAGTCCTGCGCACAGGTCCGAGACGATGTCGCCGTACAGATTCGGCAGCAGCAGCACGTCGAACTGCGACGGGTTCATAACCAGATGCATGCACGCCGCGTCAACGATCCGATCGTCAGAGCGGATCTCGGGATACTGCGCGGCAACCTTCTGTACGCAGCGCAGGAAGAGGCCGTCGGCCATCTTCATAATGTTGGCCTTGTGAACCGCGGTCACCCGGCGGCGCCCGTGCTTTCGCGCGTACTCGAAGGCGAACGTCGCCACGCGCGTTGACGCCTCTTCAGTGATGATCTTCAGGCCTTCGACGACGCCCGGTACGACCTCGTGCTCGAGGCCCGAGTACAGGTCTTCGGTGTTCTCGCGGACGATTACCAGGTCCACGCCCTCGTACTTCGATTTCACCGACGGAATGTTCCAGACCGGGCGCAGGTTGACGAACAGGTCCAGCGCCTTGCGCAGACCGACGTTGACACTCGTGAACCCGCCGCCAACGGGTGTCGTGACCGGGCCCTTCAGGGCGACCTTCGTGCGGCGGATGGAGTCGAGCAGTTGATCGGGGAGCGTCTCGCCGTGCTGTTCCAGTGCGAGCACGCCGGCGGACTGCGTGTCCCAGTCAACCTGAAGACCCGCGCAATCCAGGACCCTGACGACGGCCGCCGTCACTTCCGGGCCGATGCCGTCGCCCGGAATCAGGGTGATGGTATGCGTCATTGACCGTTATCGCGCGCTTCCCAGAAGAGGAGTGCGAGCGCGCCGACGATATTGGCCATCATCAGCCGCGTGGAAAGTTGATGCAGCTCGTCGAACCGGATGCGCCGCGGATCGCCCGCCTCAAGGAGCGACGGCAGCTTGCCTGCCTCCAGCTGGATGGCGTCTACCGACGGCAGCACGATCAGTCCCGAATACAACGCGACGAGGAGCATTGCGGCAATGACCGACAGGCGAACGGCAAACGCTCGTGGACGCGGGCCGAGGATCGCCATCGCCAGGAAGCTCACCAGCAGCAGCGCGCCTGACCCGTAGGCGATGTAGTGGAACCTGGCGAGGATCTGGCCGAAGAGGTTGCCGGCAAGAGCCCGGCCGATGTCGGGGGCGCTCGCCTGCAGGATCTGGAACGTCGCCGGAGCGACGATGGCACCGAGGACGACCATGCCGCCCAACCAGACGACGAGGGCGAGCACATAGGCGTACCGCAGCGCGACGAACATTCAGACCATTATATGAACGACTATAATCTTCGTTCCGGAGGTTTCAATTTGACAGTTCAGGCTGCAGCGCGCGTGCCGGCGCTCATGAATATCGCCACGCGTCTGCGCATCGACTCGGTGCGATCGACAACGGAAGCAGGCAGCGGCCATCCCAGCACGTGCTGCTCGGCCGCCGAGATCATGGCGGCGCTCTTCTTTGGGGAAATGCGCTACGACCCGCGCGACCCCGCCAATCCCGACAACGATCGCTTCGTGCTGTCGAAGGGCCATGCGGCACCGATTCTCTATGCCGCCTGGGCGGAAGCCGGCATCATCAGCCACGACGACGTGATGTCGCTGCGCCGGCTCGATTCGGACTTCGAGGGGCACCCGACACCTCGCCTTCCATGGGTGGACGTGGCCACCGGCTCGCTCGGCCAGGGCCTCTGCGCCGGCGTCGGCATCGCGCTGAACGCCCGCCGCATCGCGTCTGACTACCGGACCTACGTCCTCATGGGCGACGGCGAAACGGCGGAAGGATCCGTGTGGGAAGCGGCCGCGGTGGCCGCGCACGATCGTCTGGATTCGCTCTGCGCGATCACGGACGTCAACGCGCTCGGGCAGAGCCAGCCGACGCAGTGGCAGCATGACATGAACGCCTACGCCACCCGCTGGTCCGCATTTGGCTGGCACACCATCGTCGTCGACGGCCATGACCTGCCGGCGGTGCTGGACGCGCTCGAGCAGGCCCGGCGGACCAAAGGCCGGCCGACGATGATTCTGGCGAGGACGGTCAAGGGGAAGGGCATCTCCTTCGTCGAGGGCCGCAACGGCTGGCATGGCAAGCCGCTGAAGAGGGGAGAGGAACTCGACAAGGCGCTCGCCGAGCTCCAGTCACAGTTCGTTCCGGAAGACGAGCCGGCGCAGCGTCCAGAATCGCCCGCGCGTCGGCAGCGCCCGGCACCGCAGCAGGCCCGGCTCGATGCGCCGCCGTACAAGCTTGGCGACAGCGTCGCCACCCGCGAAGCGTATGGCGCGGCGATCGCGCGGCTTGGCGCGGTTGACGATCGAATCGTCGCCCTAGACGCTGACGTGAAGAACTCGACCTTCAGCGAAAAGTTCGAGCAGAAGTTCCCGGAGCGTTTCTATCAGAGCTTCATCGCCGAGCAGGTGATGATCGGCGCGGCGATGGGTCTCGCGGCCCGCGGCGCGATCCCATTCCCGTCAACATTTGCCGCGTTCCTGGCGCGCGCCTACGACTTCATCCGGATGGCCGCCATCAGCAACGTCAACATCAAGATGGCAGGCTCGCACGCGGGCGTCTCGATCGGCGAGGACGGGCCCTCGCAGATGGCGCTCGAGGATCTGGCGATGATGCGCGCGCAGCCGAACATCGCCGTGCTGTATCCGTGCGATGCCGTCAGCACCGAACGCCTCCTCGAGAAGGCCGCGTACCATCGCGGGCCGGTCTACATGCGGACGTCGCGGCCGAAGACGGCGGTCATCTATGGACCGGACGAGCAGTTCGATCTCGGTGGGCTGAAAGTGCTCCGGCAGAGCGCGGGCGATGTGGCGACCGTCATCGGCGCGGGCATAACCGTCTTCGAGGCGCTGAAGGCGTACGACCAGCTTCAGAAGGATGGAATCGCGATCCGCGTGGTCGATCTGTACTCGCTGCAGCCGATTGACGCGGCCTCACTGATCCGGTGCGCCGAGGAGACCAAGGGCCGCCTGATCACCGTCGAGGATCATTACCGTGCGGGTGGTATCGGCGACGCGGTGGCGACCGCAGTTGCCGCCCGTGGCTTTACGGTCACGCGGCTGGCGGTGTCCGAGATTCCGCGCAGCGGAACGCCGGACGAGCTCGTCGATCACTACGGGATTTCGGCGCGCCATATCGTCGCCGCCGTACGGGGCTAGATTCTTACTTCGGGAAGCCGGGAGCTGCCATGACCCGCTGCGCCTGCCAGAGGTGGCGGCGCTCATGGGCAGCCATCAGCGCAAAGCCGGAGTTCAGCGACATCTTGATCCAGGTGCTGGCGGGGGAGTGCACCCTGGCCCGCCGGAGATCCAGCCCGCTCGCCTGACGGAGGCGATCGACGAACTGCACCTGATAGGCGCGGAATGCAGCCATGATCTCGGACCGTGACCGGCGCGGCATCGGGTGAAACAATTCCGGCGTCTTGATCCTGAGCCGGGCCGGCGGCTCCATCGTTCGGATGAACAGCCGGCCGATCACATCGTGGGTGAAGGGACCCTCGCCGTAGAGCCCGAGGCGCATCGCTTCGGCGATGCCGTCGTCGAGACGGGGCAGATACAGGCGTGCCGTGACGTTCAGGTGGTCGATGCATTCGGCAATCGACCAGGCGCCGGGGGACGGGCGCCAGTTGAACTGATCCTCGGAGAGCGGGGCGACGAGCGCGTCAGCATCGCTGGCGAGCCGCTCGAACTGATGGCGGTACTCATCGACCTCGGGCGCCAGTGCCAGGTGACTCGGTCCAGCCATCACCGACGATTGTAACCGGCGCACCAGGCATATAATTCGCGCGCGCTGCACACATTCGCATGGATCTATCCCGACGCGAATACCTGACGCTCGTCGGCGGCGCGGCCGCGGCGCTCGCCGGCTCCCGTCCGGCTCGCGTGTTGGCAGGTCGTGTCGCTCAGAGTCAGCCGTCATCAGCCGCGGCCCGCCGAACTCGCATCGACACGCATCATCACGTGTTCCCGCCAGCGTATGTGAGCGCGCTCGCAGCCGCGAAGCAGGATTCCCAGATCGCGACCGCGTGGTCGGTGGCCCGCACGCTCGACGACATGGAGCGCGCCGGCGTTGCCACGTCCATCTTGTCGGTGACGCAGCCCGCGGTGACATTCGCGGCGCCGGACGTAGCGGCGCGCGTCGCCCGCGAGTCGAACGAATGGGTCGCCAGGCTCATCGCCGACAATGCCGGACGTTTCGGATCGTTCGCGACGCTGCCGATGCCGGATGTCGATCGGACGCTTCGAGAGATTGAGTACGCCCTCGACACGCTGAAAGCCGACGGCGTCTGCCTGCTCACGAGCTACGGCGATCGCTGGCTGGGGCACGCGTCCTTCGCGCCGGTCCTCGACGAGCTCAATCGGCGGAAGGCTGTCGTCTATACGCATCCAGCGACAGCGGACTGCTGCACGAACCTGCTGCCCGGCATCCCGGCGACCGTGATCGAATTCGGGACCGACACCAGCCGCACGATCACCGACATCGTGTTCAGCGGCACCGCGGATCGCTGTCGCGATGCGCAGTTCATCTTTTCGCATGCCGGTGGAACTCTGCCGTTTCTGACCGAGCGTCTGGTGCGGCTGCCGGTTCAGAATCCGGCGATGCAGAAACGGGTGCCGCGTGGCGTCCTGACCGAGTTGAAGCGGTTCTTCTACGACACCGCCTGGTCGGCGCATCCGATGGCGTTGGCGTCGTTGACGAAGCTCGTCCCGGCGGCGCAGATCCTGTTCGGCTCCGACTACCCGTACCGCACGGGCGAGGATCACGTGAAAGGCTTGGCGGAATTCGGCTTTACCGCGGCCGATCTGCGCGCGATCGAGCGTGACAACGCACTGCGGCTGCTGCCGCGACTCGGTGGCTCACGACCCTAGCGGTCCGTCGAGCTCGACCGTATCTGCTCAGCTAAATCCAGTCGGTACCACTATTTACAGCCACGCAACCGTCCGATAGAATGAGGAACGCCGTCGGTGCGCGGTACCCTCCGCGTCGCTGACGATCTCCCACAAAACCCGGGCCGCTTCCGTTCTTCTGCGCTCCACCGATCGCCGGCGGGCACTGTCGAGCCAGGTTGGTCCTTTCGTCCCTGTTTGAGGTGTGTGTGCGCGCAGCCAAGTTTCCACGTAGCCGGACGTTCTGGATGGCCGCCGGGGTTCTCCTGGTTTTCCTCGCGATTGGAGGAGCGCTCGCGCTGAAGTGGAAGGATGCGTCGACACCGGCGCAGGCTCCGTTCTCTGATTTCCTTACCGGTTCGCGCGCGGGGACCATCACGAGCGTCGTCATCGACGGCGACACGTTGCGGTTCGAGCGCGGCGGCAAGGCGTTCGAGACCATTGCCCCGCAGGGATACGTGGCCGCCAATCCGACCTTCATCTCCTCGCTCGTCGATCGCGGCATTCGTGTCGAGGCCTACAGCATTCAGCCGTCACGTCTCGGCAGCCTGAGCGCGCTGGCGATGGGCCTGCTCTTCTTTGGCTTCGCCGGCCTCGCCCTCTTCCGCGTCGTCACCGGACGCGTCCCGACGCTCGAGAAGGCCAGGACCATCGATCCGGACGAAGTCACCGTCACGTTCAAGGACGTTGCCGGTGTGGACGAAGCGAAGGACGAGGTCCAGGAGATCGTGGACTTCCTGAAGAACCCGGCGCGTTTTGCCGTGATCGGTGGACGCATTCCGCGCGGCGTGCTTCTCGTCGGTCCTCCGGGAACGGGGAAGACGCTGCTGGCGCGCTCCATGGCGGGTGAAGCTGGTGTCCCGTTCATCTCGGCCAGCGGCTCCGACTTCGTGGAGATGTACGCCGGCGTTGGAGCGTCGCGCGTGCGCAAGCTGTTCAAGGAAGCGCGCCGCCACCCGTCCTGCATCATCTTCATCGACGAACTGGATGCCGTCGGCCGCAGCCGCGGCGGCAACTCGCTCAGCCACGAAGAGCGTGAGCAGACGCTCAACCAGCTGCTCGTCGAGATGGACGGCTTCTCGCAGTCCGACAGCATCATCGTCGTCGCCGCGACCAACCGGGCCGACATTCTCGATTCAGCGCTGCTGCGCCCGGGGCGTTTCGATCGTCAGGTGACCGTGGGCAACCCGGACCTGAAGGGTCGCGAGCAGATTCTTCGCGTCCACTCTCGCAAGGTGCCGCTGGAACCGGATGTCGATATGCGTGCGATCGCTCGCGGCACGCCGGGCTTCTCCGGTGCCGACCTGGCGAACCTGGTCAACGAGGCCGCGCTGATTGCGGCACGCGGCGGCCGGGTGACCATCACCAACGGTGACCTCGACGCGGCGCGCGACAAGGTGCTCATGGGCGTGGAGCGCAAGTCGGTGGCGATGAGCGAGCAGGAGCGCACGACGTGCGCCTACCACGAGGCGGGCCATGCCGTCGTGGCGGCCCTGCTTCCCGACGCCGATCCGCTGCACAAGGTCACGATCATCCCGCGCGGCCGTGCGCTCGGCGTCACGATGCAGCTGCCTGAGGCGGATCGCTACACGCACTCCAAGCCGTTCATCGAAGCGCAGATTGCGATTCTGATGGGTGGCCGCGTGGCCGAGGAGCTGTTCCTCCGCCAGATGACGAGCGGTGCGTCCAACGACATCGAGCGCGCGACCGAGCTGGCCCGCAAGATGGTCTGCGAGCTCGGGATGTCGCCGCTCGGCCCGGTGCACTTCCGCCGGCCGTCGAACGGATGGGAGAACGACAACCGTGCTGCCGGCTTCAGCGAGGAGACTGCGCGTCGAGTGGACGACGAGATTCGCGGCCTGGTGATGCGCGGCTACGAAACCGCCCGCGAGATCGTCGAGCGCCAGCGTGCGGCGGTGAAGGTCCTCGCTCTGGAGCTGCTCGAGGTTGAGTCGGTGGACGCCGATCGCCTGAAGCAGATCGTCGCCCAGCACGTCACGGTCTGAACGCTGAACCCCGAACACAGCGCTCAGAACCGAACCTGAACCTGAACACGAACACGAACTGAGAAGTGAGAACCCGGACGTGTGAACGATAATCGTTCATGCCCATCCGGGTTCTTCTCGTTGGTCTGGGTCCCATCGGCGCGAGCGTGGCACGCCAGGTCGTCGATCGGAACGGATTCACGCTCGTCGGCGCGGTCGACGTGGATCCAGGGAAGGTCGGCCGTGATGCGGCCGACGTAATCGCCTCCGGCAAACCGCTTCGTATCAAGGTCACCGGAGACATCGGCAAGACAATCAAAGCTGTCAAGCCAGATGTCGCCGTCCTCTGCACGAGCTCATCCCTCAAATCCGTCGTCGGGCAGTTCGAGCAGGTGCTGAAGCACCGCGTGCCGATCGTGACCACGACCGAAGAGGCGGCGTATCCGTCTCGCGCCAACCGCCGCACCTTTGCGCGGCTGGACGCGGCCGCCCGAAAGGCGAAGGTCGCGGTCCTCGGCACCGGCGTGAACCCTGGTTTCACCATGGATGCGCTGCCGATCGCCCTGACCGCTGTCTGCGAGCGGGTGACCTCGATCGAAGTCCTCCGTGTGCAGGACGCGCGCATCAGGCGCCTTCCGTTTCAACAGAAGATCGGCGCCGGCCTGACGAGGGAGCAGTTCGATCGCCGCGTCGACGCCGGCACGGTGCGGCACGTCGGGTTCACGGAGTCGATCCAGATGATTGGCGACGCGATGGCGTGGCCGCTGGACCGCATCACCGACGACATCGAGCCCAAAATGGCTGACGCGGACGTGGCCAGCGACCTGCTGACGGTGAGCGCCGGCCAGGTGTGCGGGATCATCCAGCGAGGTACCGGCTACGTCGACGGCGAACCGCGCATCCGTCTTCGTCTCGAGGCGTACCTCGGAGCACCCGAGTCTTATGAGTCCGTTCTGATCGAGGGCTCGCCCCGGATCCATTCCCGCATCGCAGGCGGCGTACACGGCGACATCGCCACGGCATCCATGGCCGTGAACTCGATCCCCGCCGTCCTTGCCGCGGCACCCGGCTTCAGAACGATGCGCGACCTACGCTTGCCGTCGTTCTACGGCGGTCGTAGTGTCCGGCTTTAGCCGGACCTCGGACATGGTGATCGACATTCGCGACGCTCGAGTGGAGGACGTGCCGGGAATCCTGGCGATCTACAACGACGTCATTGCGACATCGACCGCCGTCTATCGCGAAGATCCCGCAACGCTCGACGATCGAAGGCAGTGGTTCGAAGCAAGGCAGGCGCAGTCCTGTCCGGTACTCGTTGCGCACGATTCCTCCGGCATCCTGGGCTTCGCGTCGTACGGCGACTTTCGCCCCTGGCCGGGTTATCGCTACAGCGTCGAGCACACCGTACACATTAAGGCGGATCAGCGCGGCCGTGGCGTCGGCACACTCCTGATGCAGGCGCTGATCGAACGTGCCGTCGCACAGAAGAAGCACGTGATGATCGGCGGCGTCGACGCCGACAACGAAGCCTCCCTGCGATTTCACGAGCGGCTCGGGTTCACGCGGGCTGCGCGCCTCGAGCAGGTGGGGTTCAAGTTCGGGCGCTGGCTCGACCTCGTCTTCGTCCAACGGATTCTGGACACTGGTCCGGCTGAAGCCGGGCACCACGAGCGCGGCGCGTGACCTCACCGCCCGCCGACATCGTTCTGCTCAAGCTTCCCGGTGACGGTCCGGAGCAGTTCGTCATGATTGCCCGCAGCGAGCTCTTTCCAGGGCTGACGCCCGGTCAGCCAGCGTCGCGCGAGCAGTGGATGGATCACTTCGCGCGGCTGCTGCATCAGCCGAAGCTGACCGAAAGCGGCGTGCGCGATGCGCTGCTCAGTCGCGGTTTGTCATCGCGGGAGATCGATGAACAGCTTGCGACCGCGCGGCGGAAGTTCGCCGTCATGACGTCGCAAACCACCTCGTGGGAACTTCTCACGCGGATTGGCACCAGGAATCCCGATGGGCAGGAGATCGTTCGCAAGACAAACGCCGGTGGTCCCGACGGGCAGCGGATCTTTGTACTGCGATGCACCGTCTGCGGCCACGAGTACGGTGCCTACGGGATCGACGCCGACATCCGGAGGTGCCCGGGCTGTCAGGATGGCCCGGCGGGGCTGCCCATTCCCGACGAGACATGAACACCTTCGACCTCGTCATCTTCGACTTCGACGGCACGCTGGCCGATTCGGCCAACGGCATTGCCGCGTGCATGCGTGCCGCCTTCGAGTCATATGACCTTTTGCCACCGACGCTCGAGGACGTCCGTCCGCGAATCGGACTGAGCCTCGAAGAGGCAATACGACAACTGATTCGCGATCGCCGCGATGTGGACGTTGCCACGGTCGCGGCCCGCTACCGCGAGCTGCATAGCTCCGTTGCGGCACAAGCGACAGGGCTGTTTCCCGGCGCGCGTGATGCGCTCGCGATGCTCGACACCGCCGGCATCAGGCTTCTGGTCGTGAGTCAGAAGGCGCGACGCGGCCTGACACAGCTGCTCGGCCAACTGGAGATCGATCAGTACTTCGGCCTGGTGCTCGGATCGGACGATGTGACGGCGCCAAAGCCGCAGGCTGCGCTATACGACAGTCACATCGCGGCCTGGTGTGGAGACGTCGCTCGCAATCGGGTGCTGGTGGTGGGCGACACCGACATCGATCTCCGGTTCGCCATGAACATCGGCGCGCACGGCTGCTGGGCCGAGTACGGTTACGGCCATCCGGCAAGCTGCCGCGCGCTCGAGCCGACGTACGTCATCTCGGACATCACGGGCGTGACGTCCGTGTGTGGCCTGTCGCCTCGCTGATGTGGTCCGCTATTTCGGCTTCGTGGACTGAGACTTCGCCGGCTGCACCAACACCCGCCTGTTTTCCTTGAGGTTGTACAGGTAGATGCGGCCCTCGGTCAGCAGCGCTTTGTACGGAGGGGTCCACCTGCTGGCAGCGTAGCGGTCCAGTCTCGGAACGCTCAGCTCGGTGCCGTCTGCGAGACGCAGCGTCGTTCCCCCTTCAGCCGCGACCACCCTCGTGAGGTACGCCACGTTCTTGGGATAGACGCCCTCGACGTGCTTTGCCGGAATCTCTTCACCGCCGACATACAGGAACGCCGTGGGGACACGCTTGCCGTCAACGACGACGTCGCGCATGACCACCAGCACATCCGCGGCCGCGAGCGCTGTGGTCCGGTTGGCGAGAAGCCAACTCGACCCGCCGTTCAGTCGAACAACGTGATCGTCCTTCTCTGCGATGGAGTCCGGGAAAAAGTCGACCTTCTCCATCGTCTGTGCGGCTGACGAGGCAGCCAGGAGAAGAGTGAGGACGATACCGTTCACCGCAGTCCGCGCGCAGATCAGACGCATATGGCCTCCGGTCAGTTGCCCAACGCGGTTGAGTATATGCCCGACTGCTTCGGGGAGATAAAGCCCTTTATGCGGATGAACGGCTCAATCCCTGCGCCAGCGAATCACGTTCCAGATGTTCGAGAAGTCGTCGGTCCAGGTGCTGCCGGTGCCTGGCTGCAGCGGTTCCCAGGCTGGATCGCTCGCCAGGGCTCCCAGGGCTGCGTCCGATCGCGCCAGCACGGTCCAGTGAGATCCGTACGCACCGGCAAGCTTCTGGGGCGCTTCTCCCTGGAACTGCGCTCGTCCAACGAGGCCAAGGTCGCGCATGACTCCGGCCACGACGGGGCGCAGATCGAGGTGATTGTTCGAGATGTGAATCGCCATGACGCCGTCGGGATTCAGCCGCGAGAGATAGATCTCAACCGCTTCGCGCGTGATCAGATGGATCGGGATCGAGTCGGAACTGAAGGCGTCGAGCACGATCACGTCGTGCTTCTCCGATCGCTGCTGCAGGGAGAGGCGCGCATCGCCGATCACCACCTCGCAGCGCGAGCCGCAGGTGAGGAGGTGCGTGAAGTAGCGCGCGTCCCTTGCGATGTGTTCGACCTCGGGATCGATCTCGTAGAACGTCCAGTGCTGGTTCGGTTCCACGTAAGCGGCCAGCGTGCCGGTGCCGAGCCCGACGGCGCCGACCGACTTGACGGTTCCCGCCGGCCTGGACGCGAGCACCTGCGCGACCGGGCTCTTCCGGTGGTAGTAGGTCAGCGGCTCGCCGGATCCGATGTTCTGCTGTCCATGAATCGTCGTGCCATGGAACAGGATGAAGGATCGATGTTCGGGGCCGTAAGCGACTCGATAGGTCCCGAAGAACGTGCGTGAGGCGTAGGCGACGTCGGTGAAGCTGCGGCCGCCGACGACAAGATACAGGCCCAGAATCAGCAGCAGCGAGAATCCGAAACGCCGGCGCTCGCGCGACATGCTGAAGCAGACGAGACCGGCGCCCGCCAGCAAGCCCCACGCAATGGCCGCCGTCCTGATGCTCAGGCCAGGCCACTTCAGCGCGACGACCGTCAGCACCGCCGCGAGCGCTGGTTTCACCCACCACCGTTTCGTGCTCCACGCCTGCGGCGTTCCCGGCCGGAATGTGAGCAGCAGAATCCCGCAGGCCAGCGCGATCGGGTACTCGAGCACGCTCCGGAACAGCATCGGTGCGACCAGCGAGTTGAAGATCCCGCCGAGCGCCCCACCGACGGCCATCGACAGATAGAAGTCGGTCAGATGCGACGTTGCCGGACGATTCTCCGCCAGTGCCCCATGGCACAGCATCGCGATCACGAAGAACGCGAGGAGATGTGCGGCAGCCATCGGCGCGAGCGGCGGCCGTGCCTCTCCCGCGATGAGCCAGATCAGGTAGACCAGCACCAGCGGGAAGAACCGATCGCAGAACGCCACGACACGGCCCGACCAGGAGCTGAACGTGATGACGAACGTGATCAGGTACAGCGCCAGCGGAATGACCCAGAGCAGCGGAACGGCCGCGACGTCGGTCGAGATATACGCCGTCACGGCGAGCATCAGGCTCGACGGCACGAACGCCAGCGCGATCCAGCGCGCACGGCGTCCCCATGTGACCACCTCGCCCCCCGGCGTGTCCTGCGGCGACGCCTCCGCCACACGCGGCGCGCGGGCCACCATGACGACGGCGCAGACGAGCGTCAGCACCAGCGCCACGCTGTAGCCGATGCTCCACACCCGCGTCTGCGTTGACAGTGCGAGCGCAGGCTCGACGACGGTCGGGTAGAGGATGAGCGACGCGAAGCTGCCGACGTTGCTGGCGGCGTACAGGAAGTACGGATCGACCGGTGCACTCCGGTGGGCCGATGCGAACCACCGCTGGAGCAGCGGCGCGCTCGTCGCCAGCGCGAAGAACGGTGCCCCGACCGCGATGACCGAAAGCCGGAGCACGTCGGCAATCGGATGGTCGGACGCCGGCATCGCCGCAGTGATGGCGATGGGCAGGGTCAGTATCGGGAACGCCATGACGGCGACGTGCACCGCAGCCTGCTGCCAGGATCGGCGCAGCCTGACGACCGAGTGACTGTAGGCATAGCCGGCGAGCAGCGCCGACTGGAAGAAGAGCATGCAGGTCGTCCAGACCGCAGGCGATCCGCCGAACCGGGGCAGCAGCAGTTTGGCGAACATCGGCTGGACGAGAAACAGCAGCAGCGCGTTCACGAAGAGCGCTGCGCCGAAGAGAAGAGTCATGCGTGATCCCAGTGGGAGCGAATGATCACGAAGCGCGCCGCCACTGAATGACGCGCCAGATGTTCGAGAAGTCGTCGGTCCACGTTCGTTCGTTGCCTGGCGACAGCCGTTCCCAGCGCTTGTCGGTAGCCACCGGGCCAAGCGCCGCCTCTGATCGGGCGACGACGGCCCACCGCGACGGGTAGAGTCCGCGGTCCATATGCTTCGGGTCCTGGTAGCGCGCCCTGCCGGTCAGCCCCAGATCGCGGATGATGCCGCCGACGACCGGCCGCAGCGCGAGGTGGTTGTTCGAGATGTTGATAGCGAGGACGCCGTTCTCGGTCAGCCGGGAAAGATACAGTTCAACCGCCTCGCGCGTCAGCAGATGAACGGGAAGCGAATCGGAGCTGAAGGCGTCGAGGACGAGCACGTCGTATTTGTCGGACCGGTTCTGCAGCGACAGGCGTGCGTCGCCGATGATGACCTCGCAGCGGGCACCGCAGTCTTTGAGATGCGTGAAGTAGCGGTCGTCGCGCGCGATCCGTTCCACTTCGGGATCGATCTCGTACAGGACCCACCGTTGCCCTGGCTGCGCGTACGCGACGAGCGTGCCGATTCCGAGCCCGACGACGCCAACCGAGTTGACGGTTCCCTCGGGTCTCGTCGCAAACACCTGCGCAATCGGACTGTCCTTGTGGAAGTACGTCAGCGGCTTGTCGGAGCCGATATCCTGCTTTCCATGGATCGTCGTCCCGTGAAACATGGTGAAGGAGCGATTCTCCTGATCGGCCATGACGCGGTACGTGCCGAAGAACGTGCGCGATGCGTAGGCAACATTCGCGAATCCGCGGCCGCCCAGCACGGCGTAGAAGCCAAGCATCAGCAGCACTGCGACGCCGAGGCGCAGGCGATCGCGTGACACGCTGAGGCACACGACAACCGCAGCCATCAGCAGGCCCCAGCTGAGGAACGTGACCGAGGTCCCGCTACCGGGCCATTTCAGCGCCGCGATCGTGAGCGCCGCGGCGATTGCCGGCTTCACCCACCAGCGTGCGCCGCTGAGCAACGGCGTGACTCCCGGGCGCAGCGTCAACAGTACGGTGCCGCACGCGAGCGCCAGCGGGTACTCGAGGACGCTTCTGAACAGCAGCGGTGCCAATAGGGTGTTGAACACGCCGCCGAGCGCGCCGCCGACAGACACCGACAGATAGAAATCCGTCAGGCGCGCGGGCGCCGGACGATCCTCCGCCAGCGTGCCGTGGCACAACAGGGAGAGAACGAAGAACGCGGCGAGGTGTGTGCCGGCCATGACCGGCAGCGGCAGTCGCGCCTCGCTGAGGAGCATCCAGCTGAGGAACAGCAGGACCAGCGGGAAGATGCGCTGGCACACGGTCACAACTCGCCCAGACCAGCTGCTGAACGTCACGACGAACGTCACGAGGTACAGCGCCAGCGGGATGACCCACAGAAGTGGAACCGCGGCGACGTCGGTTGAGAGATACGCCGTGACTGCGAGCATCAGGCTCGACGGCACGAACGACAACGCGATCCAGCGTACGCGCCGACTCCAGGTCACCACATCGGACCCGGCGTCCATCTGTGGGGTCGGGTCGGTGACGCGCGGGGCACGGCGCCACATGACCACAGCGCAAACGACGGTGAGAACGACCGCCGCGCTGTAGCCGAGGCTCCAGAGCCGCGTCTGCGTGGACAGGGCCAGCGCCGGCTCGATGACGCTCGGGTAGAGCAGGAGCGACGCGAAGCTCCCGACGTTGCTGGCTGCGTACAGGAAATAGGGGTCGACCTGGCGGCCCTGATGAGCTGACGCGAACCACCGCTGCAGCAGCGGCGCGCTGGTGGCGAGCGCGAAGAACGGGGCGCCGACCGCGAAGACCGACAGGCTCAGCACCGACACGACCGGGTCGTCGGACGCGCTCAGGCTGGTCGACACCGCGATCGGCAGCGTCAGGATTGGCAGCGCGATGACGACGAGGTGCACGGCCGCCTGCTGCCAGGCATTGCGCAGTTTGACCAGCGAGTGGCTGTAGGCGTAGCCCGCCAGCAGCGCCGACTGGAAAAACAGCATGCACGTCGTCCAGACCGCCGGCGACCCGCCGAACCGCGGCAGGAGCAGCTTGGCGAACATGGGCTGGACGAGAAACAGCAGCAGCGCGTTGACGAACAGAGCTGACGCAAAGAGCAGTGTCATAGGATTGCGCAGTCTCGCGCACTCTATTTATCGGTTCGAGGAGGCGTGGCGGTTAAGGTCAGAGGGGACCCGTGTCCCTGCGTTACGATCGTGACGTGGCTCAGGGAATGGGCGAATACGGCGGGATCGTCAGCGGCAATGGCGCGACGCAGATCTCGACGGGTCTGAGCGACATCGCGTCGGTGATTGAGGAGTCGCTGCGCAATCCGACACCCAGGACGTGGGTGGGGATCGGACTCTTCTTTTTCACGCTCTGGTTTCTCTTCATCCGCAAGAAATAGGGCCCGCCTACTTCGCGGGATTCGGCAGCGCCGTCAGCAGCGCCAGCATCCCCCGCGAGCCCTTCACCCGTGATGTGCCGACGACGATCGTTTCCCCGACGTCCATCGTCACGAGGGTGTTAATCGAGGGCCCCTCGAAGAGCGTCCTGCCAGTGGGGACAGATGGGGAGAGCTCGCTGACGTCCCGCAGAATGAACGTCAGTGACAAACGCGCGTCGGCGATGGGACGAGGACTGTTCGAGCTGAGTGGCACCGCGTCCTGCACGATCGAGATCAGGAACGTCTGATTGTCGCCTCCCGTAATACGCACCGATTTCGCGTCACCGCGAGCATTGAGCTGCATTTCGGCGGTGCCGAACAGCCGGTAGCTCTTGAACGGCAGAAACCCCTTCATGTCCTCGAGTGCCTTTCGTGCCTCGGCCGGAATGTTCTCCACTGGAGGCTCAGCGATCGTGCTGCTGACGATGAGGACGACACGGAATCGCTGCGTGCGCTCGAACCCTCGCGCTAACCTGGCAATTTCCGCGGCCATCTCTCTGGCACGATTGAGCCTCTCATCGTCCTGAGCGCTCTGTGCGGCCGCCGGCTGCGCCAGCATCGTCGTCAGGATGAGAGTTGCGGCAAGACTGGTACGCATCATTTCTCTTCCTCGTCTGGCGTGAAGATCCAGATCACTCGCGTGCC
The DNA here is from genome assembly GCA_035537775.1 of Vicinamibacterales bacterium. Lineage (GTDB taxonomy): Bacteria > Acidobacteriota > Vicinamibacteria > Vicinamibacterales > UBA2999 > Gp6-AA40. The sequence continues at coordinate 84,157 of DATLLQ010000040.1, forward strand.
GCCAGCAGTCTCGAAGTAGAGCTGGCGCGCGGCTGTGGCATCACCTGCTGCCGAAGCCGATATCGCAGGGCGAGCCGGCACGGGCGCCATCACTGCCTCGCGAAGCGTTGAGCCGAGGACCAGGGCGATAGCGATCGGAATTGCGGCCAACGCCGCGTGAACGATGAGCGGCCGCGCCGGAACGTCGCCAGCTGCCGCTGCGATCGTGCGTTTCATCCGGCCAGCTTCAGCTTCGACCATCCCGCCTTCGTATGTGATCGGGTCGCCGTCGCGGAGCGCGTCCGTCAACGTAATGTCCGGCTTCAGCCGGACCCATCGCGATGTCATCGGTGACTCCGGAGAATGCGCGCCAGCTCGCGGCGGCCGGTTGAGAGGTGCCATCGCACCGTGACCGCGGCAACGCCAAGCAGATGCGCGATTTCGGCGATCGAGACGTCCTCGAGCTCGTGCATCACGATGACGGCGCGCCGCCGCGGCGGCAGCGACTCGAGCGCGCGCCACACGACCGACTTCGCCAGCAGGGCGGTCTCCTGATTCGCGCTCGTGACAGGTTCCCTGGAGTCGACAACCGGCGCCAGGCGCCGGCGGACGTTCGCCTGTCGCCAGCGATCGCGGCAGAGATTGACCAGTACACGTACGAGCCATGCCTCTTGTTCCCGTTCCGCGTCCGGAAGCCGTCGCGCGCCGGCGGCGCGGAGAAACGTCTCCTGGACCAGATCGCGCGCCTCGTCTGCGTCACGGGAGAGACGCCGTGCCAGCCGGTAGAGGCGTGCGTGATGGACGTCGAACAGGACGGCAAGCCGTTCGGGGGCGGATTCCATGCGCCCGGCAGCCAGCGTCAGTGCGGCCTCTCCGGTCATCACTGTGATAAACGGCCGGGCCCGGGAAAGTGTTGGTGGACCAGTCGGCACGACGGTCTAAGTAAAATACCGCCGTTGAATGTGAGGAACCCCATGCGCGTGACACTGTGCGCCCAGGCGTCGGCGGTTGTGTTCTGCCTCGCGGTTGGTGTCTCGGCGGAGCAGTCGGTGCCGCGGACGCCGTGGGGCGATCCGGACCTGCAGGGCGTCTACACCAACAGCAACGAGAGCGGCATCCCGATGGAGCGGCCGGCTGAATTTGCCGGCAAGCGCCTGGACGAAGTGCAGCCTGCCGACCTTGCCCGGCTCATGGCGCAGCGCGCCGAGCAGGTGAAGAAGACCGCGGCCGTCATCGGCGGCACAACCGACAACGACACCGGGGCAGGACCTCCGCACTGGTATGAGAACTACAACCCGAAGAACAGCCGCGCCTGGATGATTTCGGATCCGCCGGACGGCCGGATGCCAGCGCAGACGGAAGAGGCAAAGAAGCGGGCAGCCGCCGTCCGCGCCGCACGCCGCGGCGGCGACGGCTACTACGTCGGCCCGTTCGACAAGCCGTCCGATTTGTCGCTCTACGTCCGCTGCATCACCCGCGGGATTCCCGGCTCGATGATGCCCGCCATCTACGGCAACTCGTACGACATCACCCAGGCGCCCGGCTACGTCGCCATCCGCTATGAGATGGTCCATGAGACCCGAATCATCCCGCTTGACGGCCGGCCGCACGCGCCGGCGGCGTTGAAGTCGAATATCGGCGACGCGCGTGGACGCTGGGAAGGGGACACTCTCGTCGTTGAGACGACCAATTTCATCGAGGCGGCGGCGTACGGCGGCGCCTCGGAGCGCCTGAAGATCACCGAGCGCTTCCGTCCCGTCTCGCGGAACGTCATCGAGTGGTCGGCGACCTTTGACGATCCGTCCACCTGGGTCCGTCCGTGGACGTTCGGGATGCGGCTCACGAAAGACGACTCACAGCCGCTCTTCGAATATGCCTGCCACGAGGGCAACGAAGGGCTGCGCGGTATCCTGAGCGCCGCACGAACGGCTGAACGCGAGGCAGGTAAATGACGATCCGATCGCTCCCGTATCTCGCCCTCATTCTGGCGATCGCCTTCAGCGCGCGCCTTGCGGTCTCCGCGCAAGGTGGCGGCGGGATTCAGCCGGGCACGGTGAAGCGTGCAGATCCCATCAAGGCGTCCGAGGTCCCGTCGCGGAAACGGGCGGCGCCGATCCCTCCGCGCGGCACGTATGTCCCGCCGCGCACGCCATGGGGCGATCCGGACATTGCCGGCGCGTACAACAACAGCGACGAGAGCGGCATACCGTTCGAGCGGCCCGACGAATTCGCGAGCCGCCGCCTTCAGGACTTCACGCCGGCCGAGCTCGCGGCGCTGACGAAGCAGCGCCAGCAGCAGACGATCGAACGCGCCCCGGCGCTGAGCGAGTTCCCGGGCGCGACGAGCCCGATGCACTGGTTCGAAAACTACTTCGCGGCGAACAGCCGCGCGTGGCTCGTGTCGGATCCGCCCGATGGCAGGGTGCCGCCGGTCACGGACGAGGGACGGAAGCGCGCAGCCGATCGCACGGCGGCCCGCAAGGGCCGCGGCCCGGCCGATTCATGGGAGGACCGCAGCCTCTACGATCGCTGCATCACGCGCGGCGTGCCCGGGTCGATGATGCCGGCCATCTACGGCAACTCGTACCAGATTCAGCAGGGTCCGGGCGTCGTGACGATCACCTATGAGATGGTGCACGACACGCGCGTGATTCACGTGGACAACCGTCCGCACGTGTCATCGAAGATTCGCCAGTACCTCGGCGACGCCCGTGGCCGCTGGGACGGCAACACGCTCGTCGTCGAAACGACGAACTTCAACGACCGGGTGCCGTATCGAGGGTCGAGCGAGAACCTGAAGATCGTCGAGCGCTTCACGCCGATCGGGCCCGACACGCTCGAGTGGGCGATCACGTTCGAGGACCCGCACACCTGGGCGCGACCGTGGACCTTCGCCATGAACCTTACCCACGACGAGTCGCAGCCGCCGTTCGAATACGCGTGCCACGAGGGCAACTACGGCCTGCGCAACATCCTCTCCGCGGCCAGGGCCGAGGAAAGGATGAGCGAGAGCGCGGTTCGCGAGGCTAACAGACCACGATAAACACGAAGACACGAAGTAGTCGAAGACCACGAACAGGATCTATTGGGCTTCGTGATCTTCGATATCTTCGTGTGCTTCGTGTCTATCGTTTCCGCGCCATCCAGTACAGCGTGACCGGCTGGGTGCCTTCTTCTTCCACCGTAAAGCCGGCCTCATTCAGATTCGCCCGCCAGCGCGCGGCATCGGGCCGGAAATGATGCGCCATCGGCGGCGACACCAGCCACGTCCACCAGTCGGTGTTGACGATCAGCAGCAGGAACTCGCCGTGCTGCTTCAGGACACGCGCCACTTCATGCAGCGCCTTCGGGCGATCGTCGCGGCGAAGGTGGTCGATCATGTACGAACTGACGACGGCGTCGAATGAGCCGTCGGCAAACGGCATGTCACGAACGTCGCCGCGGCGCGCATCGGCGCGGCTAGCGGCGCCGGCGATCGTGGCGTTCTTCATGAACCGCTCCGGCGTGTTGTCGTCGATGCCGTAGTACCCGTCGTAGATGTCCATGCCGGTGACCGTGGCTTTCGGCCTGGCCAGCAGCACGCCGACCGCGGCGCGTCCGGAGCCGGCGCCGACGTCCAGCACGCGACCCGCTCCCTCCTCGAGGAACTGAGCGGTTGGCAGGTCCATTGGCCGGTTGATGCCCCACGTGATGTTCGTCACGAACAGGGCGGCAGCCGACCACGCGATGATGACCGCCGCGAGTCCGGTGACCCACGGCCGCCAGCGGCGCCAGGCGGCAAGCGCGGCAAGCGCGACGCCGATGGCGAGAGGAATGGTGAACCCGTAGCTGATGTACCAGCTGTACCCGAAGTCGTATTTGGCGAAATCAAACATGCCGGTGAAGTTACTGAGTCACCGCTGAACCAGCCGTGAACGCGTTGTTCAGCCACCGTTCAGCCTGCCGTGCGCTATGTTTCGTAGGGCGCCCCTTCAGGGGTGCCATTCATGCGCATCCTCATTGTTGACGACGAACCGGCTCTTTCGGAGCACCTGGCTCGCGCTTTGGGCGACTCGGGGTACGCCGTGGACGTGGCCGTCGACGGCGAACAGGCCGACTTCGCGGTGAGGACCGAAAGCTACGACGCCGTCTTGCTCGATCTCGGCCTGCCGAAGATCGACGGCCTGACGCTCCTGCGCAACTGGCGCTCGACCGGTGTCGGCGTGCCGGTCCTAGTGCTCACCGCGCGCGGCAGCTGGCACGAGACCGTCGATGGAATCGATTCGGGTGCCGACGACTACGTCGCGAAACCGTTCCGGATGGAGGAAGTACTGGCACGGCTTCGCGGGCTGATTCGCCGCGCGTCCGGGCAGACGCAGCAGGTGCTGCGCTGCGGGAACGTGACGCTGGATCCGCGGCTGGCCCGTGTCGTCAAGGACGGCGTGCCCGTTCGGCTGACGAGCCACGAGTTTCGCGTGCTCTCGTATCTGATGCATCACAGCGATCGCGTCGTGTCGCAGGGTGAGCTGACGGAGCACATCTACGCGCAGGACTCCGATCGCGATTCCAACACGGTCGAGGTCTTCATCGCCCGGCTGCGCCGCAAGCTCGGCGCCTCGCTGATCGAAACCGTCCGCGGCCTGGGATACCGGATCGGCGCATGAGGATCTCGCTGCGCACGCGCGTGATGCTGGGCGCCATCCTCTGGACCGGCGGCCTCGTGGCGCTCTCGTTCGTGGCCATCTCCCACGTCTTCCAGCATTTTCCGGACCTTCCGATCCTCGGGAAGCAGGGCCGGATTCACTTCATCTGGGGCTCACACGCCCTGCTGATCGTGTTGACGTCCGTCATCGCGCTGGCGGGTGGTGCGTTTCAGGTTCGGCGCGGACTCGCCGGCCTCAAACAGCTGCGCAGCAGGCTCGCGGATGTGCATAGCGGGCGAGCGCCGCGCGTGCAGGGGGACTATGCGTCCGAGGTGCAGGCGCTCGTGGACGATCTGAATGTGCTCATCGATCAGCGCGAGCAGGCCGTGCGCCGCGCGGTGGCCAAGGCCGGCGATCTGGCTCACGGGCTGAAGACTCCGCTCGCCCTGCTGGCGCTCGAGGCCGAGCGGGCATCCGCCGAAGGGAATGCCGGCCTCGCCGCCGCGATCCGCGAACAGGTCGATCGGATGCGCCGCCAGATCGACTACCACCTGGCGCACGCGCGTGCCGCTGCCTCGGGCGGCGCCGCCAACGTCCGCACGTCTGTTGCCGATTGTGCCGACGGCCTCGCTCGAACGCTGCCGCGGCTCTACGCCGATCGCGCCGTCTCCATCGAGGTGCGTGTCGATCCGGCCCTGGCCGTTCGCGTCGAGAGCGAGGACCTCGACGAAATGCTCGGCAACCTTCTCGACAACGCCTGCAAATGGGCCCGCTCGCGCGTCATCATCGAAGCGGCTCAGGCCGATGCCAACGTGCGGATCATGGTGGATGACGACGGTCCGGGGCTGGCGGCGGAACTCAGAGAGAAAGTACTGCTCCGCGGCGTGCGTCTGGACGAGAAGGCCAGCGGTTCAGGCCTCGGCCTCGCGATTGTTCGGGATCTTGCGGAGGTCTATCGCGGTTCCATCGCGCTGACCGAGTCGCCGTTCGGAGGTCTGCGCGCGACGCTGACGCTGCCGCGAGCCGAATAACGTTCGAATCGTTCGAGTCGTTCTACAATCCCCGGACTCCGAATGCAGTGTCAATCGTGCGGAACCGTCATGCCGGCGGAGGGCCGGTTCTGTCTGACGTGCGGCCAGCCGATGGGAACTCCGTCCGAGCAGGCGACGATCGCGGCAGCGCACGGCGTGGTTGCGGTAGCGGGTCCCGACGTACGCCGGCTGGCGTCTTCCGACACCGTTCCCGTCGGCGGATTTACTCCCGGCGTCATCCTCGCCGATCGGTATCGCATCATCGGCCTGCTGGGCCGGGGCGGAATGGGCGAGGTGTACCGGGCTGACGATCTCAAGCTCGGTCAGCCGGTCGCCCTCAAGTTCCTGCCGCGCGCGCTGGCGGACGACCCGGTCCGGCGTGAGCGGTTCTTCGCGGAAGTCCGCATAACGCGGCAGCTCTCCCATCCGAACATCTGCCGCGTCTACGACATCGCCGAGGTGAACGGCCAGCACTTCCTGTCGATGGAGTACATCGACGGCGAGGACCTCGCGTCGCTGCTAAAACGCATCGGGTATCTGGCGAACGAAAAGGCGCTCGACATCACGCGACAGCTCGTGGCCGGAGTAGCGGCAGCGCACGAGCGTGGCGTGCTGCACCGCGACCTGAAGCCGGCGAACGTCATGCTCGACGGCCGCGGCCGCGTGCGGATTACCGATTTCGGACTGGCAGTGGCGGCGACCGACGAGGCGCAGGCGTCGGAGATGAGTGGGACGCCGGCGTACATGGCGCCCGAGCAGCTCGCCGGGAAGGGTGCGACAGTCCGAAGCGATATCTACGCACTGGGCCTCGTGCTCTATGAGCTGTACACAGGCAGGCGTGCATTCTCGGCTCCGACACTGGCGGAACTGCGCGAACAGAAAGAGTCGC
>DATLLQ010000041.1:0-48043 GCA_035537775.1 Vicinamibacterales bacterium
GAATAGAAGAACCTGGCGTCGGCGGCAGTCTGTTCGACGTCCCGATCGGTGGGCACGACGAACAGCGTCACGCCGCGGTGGATCCGCGCGGCAGCGACTGCGGCGAACGCCTTCGCCGCCGGAGTCAGCCCGGCAGTAACACCGGCGAGCCGATCGAAGCCAACTGAGACCGCCGCACGGCCAAAGAGAGCCCTGAGCGTAAGGGATGGAGTTGCTGTTGTGGACATGCGTACGTACGAGGCGTCCGCCCGGACCGGTCGTCCAGGCGGTTACCGCTACGTCCATTGTCCCACCAACATGGCGGCGCCGGCAGCGCCCACGCCGTAGGGTCCGGCTTTAGCCGGACCGTGGGTCCGCCCGAAGGCGGATGCTACGGTGTCCGGGCGGCTCGTGCGCGGCTGATGATCTCGGTCGTGGAGTGCCCGGGCGCAATCGGCATCCGCACCACTCGCCCGCCACGCGCCTCGACGACATCGCGGCCCACAATCTTGTCCGGTCCCCAGTCCGCGCCCTTGACGAGCACGTCGGGCTCAATCGCGGTGACCAGGGCGAGCGGCGTCTCTTCGTCGAAGATCACGACCGCGTCCACGCAGTCCAGGGCCGTCAGCAGTTCGGCCCGCTCCAGCTCAGTCGTCACCGGCCGCTCGGGCCCCTTGATCGCGCGCACCGACCGATCCGAGTTGACGCCAACGATCAGCGTGTCTCCGAGTCGCCGCGCGTCACGAAGATAACCGACGTGCCCCGGATGCAGCAGGTCGAACACACCGTTGGTCAGCACGACGGAGCCGCCGCGCCGGCGTACCCCCTCGGCGAACGCGGCCGCAGCGGGAATGTCGAAAACGCGGCCGACGGCTGCGCGTGTCATAGCCCCTGAATCCTGACGCCACCGCTGAACGACCACCGATGCGGCGGCCGGAAGACGCCGACGTCGCGCGTGCGCGAGGTGATCCGGAACGTGTACAGCTGGCGATGATAGTCGTAGGGCGCGCCGTTCTCGCGATGGACCGCGACATCGAGCTTGTACAGGCCTTCGATGAGATTCAGACTGTCGATGTGCACGCTGACCACGGCATCCCCGGCCATCTCTTCCGGCGTCGCACCCTCGACGTGCGTGTTCGTGCCGTAACAGCACACGCCATCGGCGTTGAAGATGCCGACGCCGAACACGAAGTCGCGCAGCGGCTGGCTGGCGTGCACGCGGATGCGGATCTCCACCGGCGCTCCTGACTCGAACACGTGCCCGGTGGTACCGTCCGCACCGCACAGATCGACGCCCTGAATCTCGGCCTCGCGCGAACCCCACCGCCCCTCGGCCGCCTTCGACATGTCGGCAGGCCCGATCTCGATGGACGGAGAGGCTGCCGCACCCGCCAGCGCGCGCTCCTCGGCCTGTGCCACGGCCAGCAGGTAGGCATCGACCACCCGCTTCGGATCGCCCTGCGCCCGCACCTGACCGTCGTCCAGCCACAGCGCCTCGTCGCAGAAGCGAAGGACCAGATCGAGCGAGTGCGTGACGAGGACGACGGTCCTGCCCCGGCGCCGCATCTCGGCAAACTTGTCCAGGCACTTGTGCGTAAAGGCCTCGTCCCCGACGGCAAGCACCTCGTCCACGAGGAGCACCTCGGGATCAACGTTGATGGCCACGGCAAAACCGAGGCGCATGTACATCCCTGACGAATAGGTCTTGACCGGCGCGTCGATGAACTCCTCGAGCTCCGCAAACGCGACGATGTCGTGGAACCGGCGCGCAATCTCGCGCTTGGAGAGGCCGAGCATCATGCCGTTGATGTAGACGTTCTCGCGTCCCGAAATCTCGGGATGGAACCCGGCGCCAAGCTCGATCAGCGCCGACACGCGGCCGTCGATCCGGATCGCGCCGGCGGTCGGCTTGCCGATGCCGGCGAGCAGCTTGAGCATGGTGCTCTTGCCGGATCCGTTGCGACCGACGATACCCAGCGTCCGGCCGGCGGCCACCTCGAACGACACGCCCTTGAGCGCCTCGAACTCGTCGTCTGGCCGGAGATCGCGAACGACGCCGCCCGACAGCAGCGCGCTCTTGAGCGTGCCGAAGGTCCGGCGGCGGCCGTAGCGGCGGTACCGCTTGCGGACGCCGCGCACCTCGATGGCGTTCACACTTCCTCCGCGAGCGTGTCACGCAGGCGATCGAACACGAAGTATCCGCCGGCACAGACGGCGAGCGACAGCACCGCCATGACGACGAAGCCTGTACCGGGGACGAAGCGTCCGTCCAGGTAGAGAATCTCCTGGTACGCCGTGGCGAGATGGGTGATTGGGTTCAGCCGCAGCCACGGCCTCACAGCCGGAGGCGCCTGGGTCACTGGATACAGGATCGGCGTCGCGAAAAACCAGAGATACAGGACGTTGGTCAGCAGGTCGCGCACATCGCGGAAGTGCACGGTGATCGCCGCGAGCAGCAACGCCAGGCCAGCCGTGAACAGCAGTTGCACCAGCATCACCACCGGCAGCCAGAGCAGGTCGAGAGGGTCGATGGCGACGCGGTAGTACGCGAGGAACGCCGCCAGAATCGGCAGCCCCAGACAGAAGTGCACCAGGCCGGAGAGCACGGTGACCAGCGGCAGCACTTCCGCCGGGAACAGCACCTTGCGAATCAGGTTGCCGCCGCTGATCAGCACGTTCGACGATTCGATCAGCGACGACTGAAACCAGGTCCACGGCAGGATGCCGCAGAACATGAACACCCCGACATGCTCGATGTGCGACGCCCGCGCCCCCGGCATCACCACGGTGAAGACGAACGTGTAGACGAGCAGCAGGAGAAGCGGGTTGACGAACGACCAGAAGACGCCAAGGAGGGACCCGCGATAGCGCGCGGTCAGCTCGCGGGCGACCAGGCCCTGGATCAGCGCCCGGTATCGAAAGAGGTGGCGGAGGCTGTCGAGCAAAGGAGGCCGTCAGGCCTCCGCGATCATACCTGCGTCTGGGCGGCGGCGGCGACGTCGGCCAGCACCGTCACCCGGTCCGGAAGCACTTCGACGAAGCCGGACGTGATGGCCAGTTCGTGTTTCTGCTGGCCGATGCGGTACCAGAGCGTCCCTTCCTTGAGCGACGCCAGCAGCGGCGTGTGCCCGGGCAGGACGCCGAAATAGCCTTCCGACCCGGGCAGCTGGACTTCGTCCACCTGCTCGTTCACAAGCGCCCGGTCCGGCGTCACGATCTCGAGCGCCAGGTGCGTCGGCAGTGCGGTTGGTCCGATTGCCATTTAGGCGGCCTTCATCCCCTTCGCCTTTTCGACGGCCTCTTCGATCGTCCCGACCATGTAGAACGCCTGCTCCGGGAGCTCGTCGTGCTGACCCTCGACAACCTCCTTGAAGCCGCGGATCGTGTCGGCCACGCTGACGTACTTGCCCTTGAGCCCCGTGAACTGCTCGCCGACGAAGAACGGCTGCGACAGGAAGCGCTGCAGCTTGCGGGCCCGCGAGACGGTGAGCTTGTCGTCTTCGGAGAGCTCGTCGATGCCGAGAATCGCGATGATGTCCTGCAGATCCTTGTAGCGCTGCAGAATCTGCTTCACCGACCGCGCGACGTTGTAATGCTCATCGCCAAGCACGCGCGGGTCGAGAATGCGCGAGGTCGACGCCAACGGATCCACCGCGGGATAAATTCCAAGCTCCGCGATCTGCCGCGACAGGTTCGTCGTCGCATCCAGGTGCGCGAACGTCGTTGCCGGCGCCGGGTCCGTGTAGTCGTCGGCGGGCACGTAAATGGCCTGCACAGACGTGATCGAGCCTTTTTTCGTCGACGTAATCCGCTCCTGCATCTGGCCCATCTCGGACAGCAGCGTCGGCTGGTAACCGACCGCGGACGGCATGCGGCCGAGCAGCGCCGACACTTCGGAGCCGGCCTGCGTGAAGCGGAAGACGTTGTCGATAAAGAGCAGCACGTCCTTGCCTTCCGCGTCGCGGAAGTACTCGGACACCGTCAGCGCCGAGAGGCCGACGCGAAGGCGCGCGCCTGGCGGCTCAGTCATCTGGCCGTAAACGAGCGCGGCGCGCGATTTCGACAGGTCCTTGGTGTCGATAACGCCGGACTCCTGGAACTCGAGCCAGAGGTCGTTGCCTTCGCGGGTGCGTTCACCGACACCGCCGAACACCGACACACCGCCGTGCTTCATGGCGATGTTGTTGATCAGCTCCATGATGATGACGGTCTTGCCGACTCCGGCGCCGCCGAAGAGACCGATCTTGCCGCCCTGGAGATACGGCTCGAGCAGGTCGATGACCTTGATGCCCGTCTCGAACATGCGCAGCTCGGTTGACTGCTGCTCGAGCGTCGGCGCCGCGCGATGAATCGGCCAGCGCTCCTTCGACTGGACGGGACGGTCCGGGTAGTCAACCGGCTCGCCCAGCACGTTGAGCACCCGGCCGAGCGTCTCTGGACCTACCGGCACAGAGATTGGAGCGCCGGTGTCGATGGCCTGCATCCCGCGCGTCATGCCGTCGGTCGGCTTCATCGCCACGGTCCGCACCCGGTTCTCGCCCAGATGCTGCTCGACTTCTGCGACCACGTCGATCTTCTCGACGCCGGGGCCGCCCTCGGACACGATGCGGACGGCGTTGTAGATCTCCGGCAGCCCCTCGCTGAACTCGATGTCGATGACCGGGCCGATGACCTGAACGACCTTGCCCGTCCTCTGTGCAGTTGCTGTATTTGCCATATCTTTCTTCCGGCATGCCTGAAGGCGTGCCCCACGTTACGGAGGGCGCCCCTTGAGGGGTGCCTACGTCGCTGCTGCCCCCGATACGACCTCGATGATTTCGCGCGTGATCGCCGCCTGGCGCACCTTGTTCATGTACAGCGTCAGGTTCTCGATCATTTCCGCCGAGTTGCGCGTCGCGGAGTCCATGGCGGTCATCTGCGCCGCGAAGAACGCCGCGTTCGATTCGAGCAGCGCTCGATAGACCTGCACCTGGACGTGTCTCGGCAGCAGGTCCTGAAAAATCTTCTGCGGCTCTGGCTCGTAGAGATAGTCCACGGCCGCGGCGCTCGCTTCGGTGCCCTCGAGACGCGGAATCGGCAGCAGGCGCTCGACGACGATGCGCTGCGACATCACCGACTTGAACTCGTTGTAAACGATGTACACGCTCGACGCATTGCCCGCCGTGAACTCCTCGATCGCCACGTTGGCGATCTCCTTCGCCTCGTTGAACGACAGCCGCTGGAAGATACCGACGGCTTCGTAGCGGACCTCGAACCCGCGGCGGCGGAAGAAATCGCGCCCCTTGCGGCCGATGAGCCCGAGCGCCACCTGCCTGTCGCGCCCTTCGTTGACAATGAACTGACCGGCGGCCTTGATGACGTTCGAATTGAAGCTGCCGCTCAGCCCACGGTCGCCGGTGATGACGATCAGCAGCGGACGCCCGTCCGAGGACGGCTGGCGGAGCAGCGGATGCATGTCCGGATCGATGTTGCTGACCAGTCCGTTCAGCACCCGCAGCATCAGCTGCGCGAACGGCCGCGCGGCGACGATCCGATCCTGCGCCCGCTTGAGACGCGAGGCGGCGATCATCTTCATCGCCTTGGTGATCTGCTGCGTCGACTTCACCGCACGGATGCGGCGACGCAGATCGATAAGTGACGGCATTTACGCGACCGCGGCTTCCTGACGGCCTGCCAGGAACTGCTTGTTGAACTCGGCGAGTGCGCCCTCGAGTGCGCCCTTCACCTCGTCGTCGAGGATCTTCTTCTCGGCGATGCCCGTGAAGACGTTCGGATAGCGCGTCTCGACGAAGCGATTCATCTCCTCTTCGTATCGCCGCACGTCCTCGACGGGAACCGGATCGAGGAACCCTTTCGTGGCGGCGTAAATAATCGCCACCTGCTTTTCGACCGCCAGCGGCTGGTACTGCGGCTGCTTCAGGATCTCGACGAGCCGCCGGCCGCGATTGAGCTGCGACTGCGTCGCCTTGTCGAGGTCGCTGCCGAACTGGGCGAATGCCGCCAGCTCGCGATACTGCGCAAGATCGAGACGCAGCGATCCGGCAACCTGGCGCATGGCGCGAATCTGAGCCGAGCCGCCGACGCGCGACACGGAGTTACCGACGTTGATCGCCGGCCGGACGCCCTGGTGGAACAGGTCGCTCTCCAGGAAGATCTGGCCATCGGTAATCGAAATGACGTTCGTCGGAATGTAGGCTGACAGGTCGCCGGCCTGCGTTTCGATGATCGGGAGCGCCGTCAGCGAGCCGCCACCCTGCGAGTTGTTCAACTTTGCCGCGCGCTCCAGCAGCCGCGAGTGCAGATAGAAGACGTCGCCTGGATACGCCTCGCGGCCTGGCGGGCGGCGCAGCAGCAGCGAAATCTCGCGATAGGCCTGGGCGTGCTTCGACAGATCGTCGTAGACCACCAGTGCATGGCGGCCGGAGTCGCGGAAGTACTCGCCGATGGCGCAGGCAGAGTACGGGCTGATGTAGAGCATCGGCGCCGGATCCGACGCCGACGCCGCGACGACGATGGTGTAGCTCATCGCGTCGTACTCTTCGAGCGTCCGCACCACCTGCGCGACCGTCGACTGCTTCTGCCCGATTGCGTTGTAAATACAGACGACGTTCTTCCCGCGCTGGTTGATGATCGTATCGACGGCCACGGCGGTCTTGCCCGTCTGCCGGTCGCCGATGATCAATTCGCGCTGGCCGCGGCCGATCGGCACCATGCCGTCGATTGCCTTCAGACCCGTCTGCAGCGGTTCCTTCACCGGCTGCCGATCGACGACGCCTGGAGCGAGGCGTTCGATGGGCAGGAACTGCTTCGTCGTAATCGGTCCCTTGCCGTCGATCGGCTGACCGAGCGCGTTGACGACACGGCCGAGCATCTCCTCGCCAACGGGAACCGAAATGATGCGGGCGGTGCGCTTGACCGGATCGCCCTCCTTGATCTCGGTGTATTCCCCCAGCAGCACGGCGCCGACGCTGTCTTCCTCGAGATTCAGCGCGATGCCGAACACGCCCTTGGGAAACTCGAGCATCTCGCCGGCCATGGCGCGCTCGACGCCATGAATGCGCGCGATGCCGTCGCCGATCGAGATCACCGTTCCCACTTCGGCAACATCAACCTGCACGGCGTAGCTGCCGATCTGGTCCCGGATGATCTTGGAGATCTCTTCCGCTCTGATATCCATCTGCAATCCTCGGCGGTCCACTCGCGCCCCGTCGGCGGCTCGCGGTGTCGCCCTACTGCGAATCTCTCAATCGCTGCTGCAGCGCCGCGAGCTGCGTCGCCACGCTGCCGTCGTAGACCGTGCTTCCGATACGGGTCACCATTCCACCGATCAGTGCCGGATCGACCGTCGCCGTCAACGTCACCGTTCGTCCGATCGACGCGCCGAGCCGCTGCTGCAGCTGCGCCACCCGATCGGGCGTCAGCGGCGACGCCGTGGTGACCTCGGCCTGAACGATCTTGAGGTGCTCCATCACACGTTCATGGAACACCGACACGAGCTCGGGCAGCAGATCGAGTCGATCGCGTTCGGCCAGCAGGAGCAGCAGCTTGCGAACGGGGCTCGACGGCTGCAGCCGGTCGAGAATGTGAGCAACGACCGCTTGCTTGCGGGCAGCCGGCACGGCTGGACTCGACAGCGCCAGCCGCAGATCGGCGTGCGCGTGCATCAGATCGGAAAAGGCCGTCAGCTCTTTTTCCGCCTGCTCCGGGGTGGATTCGGTAAGCGCGACGTCGAACAGCGCCTTGGCGTATCGCGCTGCGGAAGCTCGCGTGCTCATGTTTCTCGTGGCGTGTATCTATCGAAGAACGTCAGATGCCGAGCTTGTACCTCAAAGGCACAAGCAATCGTTTATACCACGGAAAACTGCGGTTTTGATCCCGAAAACCCTATCTGGAAGCGGTCAGCAGCTCGTAAATCCGGTTTAGCTCGTTTTCCGAGCCGAAATCGATCTGGATGACGCCCCCGCCTCTCCGGCGGATGATCCGGACCCGGGTGCCAAGCGCAAACCGCATCCGATCCTCGGCGGCTCGCGTGTGGACGTCTGCTTTCGGCTCCGCCGGCGTCGCCTCGCGGTTCCTGGCCGGTTCGCCCAGCTTTTTGATCAGCAGTTCCGTGTCGCGGACGGACAGACCGCGCGAGATGACCTCTCGCGCCGCATGACGCTGCGCCGGCGCGTCGGTCAGCGCAAGCAGCGCGCGGGCGTGTCCCATCGACAGGGCGCCGGCGGCGAGGTCGGCGCGCACCTCGTCAGGAAGCTTGAGCAGGCGCATGAAGTTCGCGACCGAACTGCGATCCTTCCCCACCGCGGCTGCGATCTGGTCCTGCGTGAGGCCGAACTCGTCTGCGAGCCGACGGTACGCAACCGCCTCGTCAACCGCATTGAGGTTCTCGCGCTGGATGTTTTCGATGAGGGCGAGCTCCAGCAGTTCCTTGCCAGCCTGGACGTCGCGGACGACGACCGGGACCTTGTGCAGGCCGGCGCGCTGCGCCGCGCGCCAGCGGCGTTCGCCGGCGATGATGCGATACGTGGTGCCGGTGCGGCGGACCAATATCGGCTGGATGATGCCGTTGGCCTTGATCGAATCCGCCAGCTCCTGCAGCCGGGCGTCGTCCATCTGCACGCGCGGCTGCAGATCGTTCGGCGCCAGCAAATCGATGTCGACCTCCAGCACGCCGGTGCGCGGCGGCTCGGGCGCGTCCGGGATGAGAGCACTGAGTCCCTTGCCAAGAGCGGGGCGGCGGTCGATCATCAGGTCATCTCCGTGAATGTGTTCGCTCAGGCTGCGCGGCGCGCGAGCATCTCTTTCGCGAGGGCGACATATGCGGCGGCGCCCCGCGACTTGACGTCGTACAGAACGGCCGGAACACCGTGGCTCGGCGCCTCGCCGAGACGGACGTTGCGCGGAATGATGGTGTCGAACACCTTGTCCTTGAAGAACTCGCGGACGTCGCGGGCGACGAGCTGACCCAGATTGGTGCGGTCGTCGTACATCGTCAGCAGCACGCCTTCGATGTCGAGTCCGGGGTTGAGCGCCGTGCGGACAAGGCGCATTGTTCCCACCAGATCGGCAAGCCCCTCGAGTGCGAAGTACTCGCAGTGAAGCGGTATCAGCACCGCGTCGGCGGCGACCAGGGCGTTCAGCGTCAGCAGGCCAAGAGACGGGGGGCAATCGATGAAGATGTCGTCGAACTGGCTGCGGAGCGCGCCGACGATTCGCTTCAGACGATGCTCGCGCGCGAGCATCGGTACGAGCTCGATTTCAGCCCCGGTGAGGTTGCGGTCCGCGGGAATCGCGAAGAGGTTTTCGACGCGGGTCGGGATGACGAACGATTCCGGCTCGGCGTCGGTCATCAACGCCTCGTAGACCGTGCCGGCGTCGGCCTTCGAGCCCTTCAAGCCCAGGCCGCTCGTGAGATTGCCTTGCGGATCGGCGTCGATCAGGAGGACCCGCCGGCCCGACAGGGCGATCGAGGTTGCCAGGTTGATAGCCGTGGTGGTCTTGCCGACGCCGCCCTTCTGGTTGGCGACGGCGATTATGCGAGCGTTTCGAATTGCCTCTCGCAATGTTTCTGTCATATGGCCAAAATAGTGCGTCGAGGCGTTTGGGGCGCTTCGAATGTAGTACTTCGAGGGATCCGCGTCAAGCGGAAAGGCGGCCTGAGCAGCTACGTTCCACGTGGAACGTCCTTCGAAAGGACGACCAGGCGGCTGCGTAGTGGCTCGACGAGAGGGATAGTAGCCACCCACTTGAGTGGCGTCGCCAGCCCGTCCAGAGCTTCGCCGCCTGAGCTGCGGAAGAGGAAGACGTGGCCTCGCGGGCTGACGAACGCCTGCAGGCTCATCAATAAGCGCGGGTCAACCCGAACGGCTCTGATCGTCAGCAGGTCGTGCGCTTCGTGCAGATCGGGCCTGGTCAACAGCGTCTCGAACCTGGATGTCAACACTTCCGCGTCCATCTCGAGCGCGCGCGACGCCTCCTTGAGGAAAACGGATTTCCGTGTTTTCGATTCGACCATCAGAAGACGCAGTCCAGGCACCGCCAGCGCGAACGGAATGGCCGGGGACCCGCCGCCACTTCCGACGTCCATCATCCTGGCAGCCCCTGTCGGCGCGTGTCTCGCGGCTACGAGAGGCTCGATGAGGAGGCGATCAAGGCTTTCAGGCGAGGGGTCAGTGAGGTCCATGCCTGCCAGGTTGATCTTCTTGTTCCAGGCCGCGAGCAGGCGGAAATAGGCTTCGAGCTTGGCGGAGAGCTGAGCGTGTACGGTCAATCCGGCGCGCCTGGCGCGGCGAGTCAGCCGGTCCTGGAACTCGCGGCTGTTCACGGCCGCAACGGATCCGGCATCGCACCCTCCGCAGCCGGCTCCGGCGAGAGTCTGCCGAGAAACGCTCCCAAGACCGCGACCGCTGCGGGTGTTATCCCGGGAATACGCGACGCCTGGCCCAGCGTTTCGGGTCGCACCTGCGACAGACGCTGGATTGCTTCCCGCGACAGTCCTGGAACGCGCGTAAACGGGAATCCCGCAGGAATGCGCTTCCGCTCCTGCCGGCTGGCGCGGGCAACGCGCGATGCCTCCTGTTTCAGATACCCCTCGTACTTGATTGCGGTCTCGACGCTGGCGAGATCCAGATGGCGGCAATCGGCCGCGATGTCGAGGGAAACTTCTCCTCGCTCCACGAGATCGCAAAGCCTGACGCCGGGCTGTCGCAGGACGTCCGCGGCGGCCCGTGAGCCGCTGGCGGTGCGCATTTGCGTACAACGGAGACGCGCCGCGTTGCGGTCGAATCGATCACGCCGCGATGAGAACCTGTCCCACCGCTCGTCGCTGATCAGCCCGAGCTCGCGTCCAAACGGCGTGAGCCGGAGGTCGGCGTTGTCGATCCGCAGGAGAAGCCGGTGCTCGGCCCGCGACGTGAACATGCGATAGGGCTCGAGACACCCGCGCGTTACGAGATCATCGACTAGCACTCCGATGTATGCCTGGTCGCGACGAAGCACGAAAGCCGATTCGCCGCGGACGACGCGCGCTGCGTTGATCCCGGCGACGATTCCCTGTGCAGCGGCCTCCTCATAGCCGGACGTCCCGTTGATTTGCCCGGCGAAAAACAACCCTCCCACGCGATGCGCTTCAAGCGTTGATGATAATTCGGTCGATTGCACGAAGTCGTACTCCACCGCGTATCCTGGGCGCAGCATTCGCGCATCCTCGAGTCCCGGCAACGCCCGAACGAGGGCAGCCTGGACCTCCCGCGGAAGCGACATCGAGAACCCGTTCAGGTAAATCTCGTGAACGTCGATCCCTTCCGGTTCGAGATAAAGCTGGTGACGCTCACGGTCAGGGAACCGCATGATCTTGTCTTCGAGCGACGGACAGTATCGGGGGCCGATTCCCTGAATCTGTCCGTTGAACAGCGGACTCTGGTGAATGGCGCCGCGCACCAGATCGCGCACGCGATCGTTGGTGTGCAGCAACCAGCAACTCACGCGATTACGCAGCGGCCGGGTCGTCGAAAACGAAAACGGCATCGGCACCGCGTCGCCGTCTTCCTTCACGAAATCTCCGCGCGCAACGAACCGATCGAAATCGATGCTGTCCCGATCGAGGCGCGGCGGGGTTCCGGTTTTCAGCCGCCCCATCTCGAAACCGAACGAGCGGATGGACTCCGCCAGATCGCGCGACGGAGGCTCGCCATGCCGGCCGGCGGGCCGCTGCTCTGGACCGACGTGAATCAGCCCGTTCAAAAACGTCCCCGTGGTCACGACGATCGCCGGGGCGGAATGAGCATCGCCCTCTTCCATCGCCAGACCGGCGATTCGTCCACCGCTCGTCAGCAGCCGGCCGGCTCTCCCGAGCAGCCAGGTGATGTTCGCTTCCTGCTCGAGAGCCGCTGTCACCCATCGACCGTACTCGCGTTTGTCGGCCTGGGCGCGAGGCGACCACACCGCGGGCCCACGACTGCGGTTGAGCAGCTTGAACTGGATGCCGGTGGCGTCGATGGCAAGCCCCATGAGTCCGCCAAGCGCATCGATCTCGCGGACCAGATGACCTTTGGCCGTTCCACCGATCGCCGGGTTGCATGGCATGTGCGCAACCGTTTCGCGTGACAGGCTGCACAACCCGACGTGGCATCCCATTCGCGCCGCGGCGTACGCCGCCTCGACCCCTGCGTGCCCGGCCCCGATAACGATCACGTCGAAGTGCATCTGTTTACCGGCGGCTATTTTCCGATGCAGAACTTCTCAAAAATGTGCGTGAGCACATCATCGGACGTTCGCGTGCCGACGACCTCGTCGAAGCGGTTCCGCGCGGCGTGCAGATCCGTCAGCAGAAATTCTTCCGGAACGTCGGTGGCGCCGAGCGCGTCCACAGCACGCTGCAGAGAGTCGCGCGCCTCTTCAAGCAATGAGATGTGCCGCAGGTTCGTCAGCGCCGGCGGCTCCTGCCCCGTCTCGCCGCCGTTCAGCGCGCTCGATATCGCGCACCGCAGCCCTTGCAGGCCTTCTCCCGTCGCTGCCGACACATCCACCGCCTGGTCGAGCGCGGCGGCAGGCGGGAGATCGCACTTGTTCGCGACGACGAGGCGCGGGCGTGACGAGGTCTCGTCGATCAATCTGTGATCGTCTTCCGTGAGCGGTTCGCTGCGATCCACGACGACGATGATCAGATCCGCGACCCGGCGTGCCTGCTCGCCGCGAGCGACGCCTTCGCGCTCGACGATGTCGCGCGCGCGGCGTGCGCCGGCCGTGTCCACCAGCGTCACGGCAACGCCATGGATGTCGACGGGCTCAGTAATCAGGTCGCGCGTCGTACCCGGAACGCTCGTCACGATCGCGCGATCGGTTCCCGCGAGCGCGTTGAACAGGCTGGATTTGCCGACATTGGGGCGGCCGGCGAGGACAACGGTCGCGCCTTCACGAATGAGGCGGCCCCGCCCGGCGTCCGCAAGCAGCGAATCGATCTCGCCGATAACGCCGGCAATGCGGCGGCGGGTTTCATCGGCTTCGATGAAGTGGTAACCCTCGTCCGGAAAGTCGAGCGATGCTTCGAGCCGGGCGATCAGATCGAACAGCACCGCATCGACCGCGGCAATGCGCTGCGTCAGCGTCCCCTCCAGCTGATCGAACGCGACCCGCGCCTGCAGCGGCGTCGCCGCGGCAATCAGATCGCGCACCGCTTCGGCCTGCACCAGATCGATTCGCCCGGCGAGAAATGCGCGCAGCGTGAACTCGCCCGGCCGCGCGAGTCGGGCGCCCGCATCGACGGCGGCGCGCACGATGGTGCGGAGCACAACGGGACTGCCGTGTGCGCACAACTCGATGACGTCTTCACCGGTAAAGGAGTGCGGCGCCTGAAAGTACGTGGCGATGACCTGGTCGACCGCACCGCCCGCCGATCCGTGAGCCCGGATGCGAGTCAGCGTCGCGCGGCGCGGCGCGGGAGATCGGCGCGCAGGGGCGATCGCGCGGAGGATCTCCAGCGACAGCGGACCGCTGATGCGAACGATACCGAGTGCGCCACGGCCGGGCGGCGTGGCGAGGGCAACGATGGTGTCGTCCGTGGCGAACATAACGGACGCAAGCGGTCCTAGTCCTTGACCGAGATGATCACCGTTTTCATGAAGGCGTCGCCGATGCTCTCCGACGTGACGTCCGGATCCTGCGCAATCGCAAGGTGAACGATGCGGCGTTCGTACGGGTTGAGCGGGCCCATTTCCTGGGGTATTCCCGAGGAGCGCGCCTTGCCAGCCATGAACTGGGCCATCTGCCGCAGCTCCGCGTCCTTGTCGCGGCGGAAGCCGTTGCAGTCAATGACGATGCGGTTGTCTTCGCCGAGCTGTTTCCTGAACGTCGTCGCGACCACGTGCTGCAGCGCCTGCAGGCCCTCACCACCGCGCCGGATCAGCACGCCGCCATCCTCGCCTTCCAGGTTGATCCGCGTGCCCTCCGGCGTTTCTTCCACGCTGGCGGTCAGCACGAGGCCCATCGCCGTAACGACGTTCTGCACGAACGTCGCGATTTCAGTGTTCAGAGACATACCGTCGGCACCTATCGTTACTTGCCACGCCGCGCCGTCGCAACTGCGGGCGGTCCAATCAACCGGTTCGTCAGGTACTGCTGGCCGATGGCCCAGAGCTGACTCACGGTCCAGTACAGAACCACGCCGCTCGGCGAAAACGCCATCATCGCCGTGAACATGACCGGCATGATCATCATGATGCGCTGCTGCGTCGGGTCGGCGGACGTCGGCGTAATCTTCTGCTGCCAGAACATCGTGATGCCCATGAGCAACGGAATCACGAAGTATGGATCCGGCGCGGACAGGTCGTGAATCCATCCGGCGAACGGCGCGCCGCGCAGCTCGATCGACATCGCCAGCAGCGAGTAGAACGCCAGCAGCACCGGCATCGTCAGCAGCATCGGCACGCAGCCGCTGGCCGGGTTCACGCCGCGCTCCCGGTAGAGATTCATGATCTCCGTGTTCATCTTCTGCTTTGCCGGATCGGTGGCCTTCAGGTTCGCGTAGCGATCCTGGATCGCCTTCATCTCGGGCTGGATCTCCTGCATCTTCCGCATCGCGACGACACTGCGATGGCGCGGATAGAACAGCACCAGGTTGAGGAGGATCGTGAGGGCGATAATCGCCCACCCGTAGTTGCCGAGGAAGCCGTACAGCCACTTCAACGCACTCAGCAGCGGCACGACCATCCAGGAGAAGATGCCGAAGTCAATGGCGCGGACGAGCTCACCGTCGACGCCGCGGAGTACATCGAACTGTTTGGGCCCGACGTACAGCTTCAGCTCGCGCGGCGGCTGTCGCAGTGTGTAGGCCGCGGACAGGAACTGAATCGGCGCATCGCGTCCGGCAACCGGAAGCAGGACCGAGCGGAATTGGAGCCGCGCCTGGCCGGGATTGATGAGAGCCGCGAGGAAGTAGTGGTCGTCGATGCCGGCAAAGCGGAACTGTCCTTCGTGGACCGGCTGCGACGAGACCGCGTCCGCCCGGAGGCGCTCGACGTCGCCATCGCGGTGATACACGGCCGCAGGCGGTTGCACCGCGTTTCCGGTGAAGTAACTGCCTCCCGACGACGCGGCGCCGAGGTCGCCGAGGCCAGGTCCCCACTCGATGGTCGGGTTGATCGTCGCCTCGCCGTTGTGGATGTCGGCGGTGAACGCGACGACATGCCGCGGCTCGAAGCGGAACTCCTTGCGCGCGCGGAGGCCGGCGGCGTCCTCGAACTCGAACACGACCGTCGCTGCGGAGGTGCGTGCGTCGATGCGGCCGCTGCTGTCGCCGCTCACCTGGTAGAGCGATTCGTTCAATCGCCCGGTGAGCTGCGGATCGTCAACGCGAAGCGCGAACGGGCGCGGCTGATCTGCCGGTGAGTTCGAAGGGATGAGATCGACGCGCTGGCCTGATGGGTCCTGGTAGTCCTTGAGGCGCCAGTGCAGAACGCGTGCGCCGCGGTTCGTCAGCACGATCTCCGCGACGGCGGTTTCAACCGTGATTTCGCGCTCTGATGATTCGCCCTTTACGGCCACGACCGGCGGTGCGGCGGGAGCAGTGGGAGCCGCCGTGGAAGGGGCCGGCGCCGGTGCCGACGGACTCGCCGGCGCGGGCTGTGTCGCGGCAGGCGCGCCAGGCGCTGTCGTGGCCGGTGTGGGGGCCGGCGGCGGCGGCAGGAACAACGCCTGCCAGCCGTACATCACGAGGGCGCCGAGTATGACCGCGATAAAGATCCTGCGTTCCATGAATGAGAACTACGCGTGCCCAGGCCGATCCGTGCGCCTGGCGGGCGGACAGGGATCGATGCCTGCGGCAGCAAACGGGTGACATCGCGCAAGACGCTTGATGCCGAGCCATACGCCGCGGGGTGCTCCGTGTGTCCGGACGGCCTGCGACAGATACTCCGAGCAGGACGGCTGAAACCGGCAGGATCCTGCAAATAGTGGCGAAATAATGGACTTATACGCGGCGACGAGCGCCAGCACGAAGGCGATCGCGACGCGGCCGGCGAGAGTGCGGCTGGTCACGGTCGCGTCGGGCGAGGGTGGTGCTGTAATCGGCCTCAAGGCTGGCAAAGGGCGCATCGAGCATTTCTCGGCGAGGCACGAGGATGACATCCAGACCCGCCGGCGGTTTCTGCTTACGGAACAACTCACGGGCGAGACGCTTGGCCCGGTTCCGCACAACCGCGGAGCCGAGTTTTCGAGTGGCGGCCACGCCAAGCCGGCACCGGTTGCCGCCGTTTGGCGCCACGAACAGGGTCATGAACCGGCCGGACAACCTCAGGCCGTGCTCGTATGCCCGCTCGAATTCCGGTCGCCGCCGGACGCGATCCTGCCGGGAAAGGCGCTCCGTCACCGGGCGCTCGCTCGTTACCGCTCGTCGGAGACGGTCAGGCGCTTTCTACCCTTTGTACGACGGCGTTTCAGCACGATGCGGCCGTTCTTTGTCGACATCCTCACCCGGAAGCCGTGCGTCTTGCTCCGGCGTCGCCTGTTGGGCTGAAACGTGCGCTTACCCTTTGCCATTGTGACTCTGTCCTACACAAGTGAGCGTCGAAACGTCGTGCCGTGAAACTCCCAATACTAGCCGTCGCTCGTCGGAAGTGTCAAAAGCGAGGCCGTTAATCGCGGTGTGTTACAGTTCGCGGGCGTTTCGGGTGCGTTGATGCAGCGCCGCCGCCTCGACCCGTTCGGTTTCTCCCCCAAGATTTCCACACCTGTGGAAAACATTGTGGAAAAGCAAATGAAACGGCTGGGGTACGGCTGGAAACGCTTGATTTATCGCGCTTTCAGCGCTGGCGAAGGCCGCTGACGCCATATTTTTCGGGCTTCGGCCGTCCCGTCGATCGTTTTGCGCCGGCCGGGCGCCGGTTTTTGGGGCGAAAGTCCCTGATTTCCTAAGATTTGTTCGGTGCTCCGCATGGACTCCAGTATCTGGGATCAGGTCCTCGGCCGGATCGAAACGAAAGTCAATCGCCACAGCTTCTATACCTGGTTCAAGCCCACGTCGTTCGTCGCCGAGGGCAACGGCGCCATCACCGTGCGGGTTCCGAACCAGCTGTTCAAGGACTGGCTCACGAAACACTATTCGCTCGTGCTGTCCGAGGCGCTCGCGGAGGTCCGCCGGCCCGGCGTTTCCGTTGTATTCGTCGCGGAGGGCACTGCCGCGGCACAACCGGCCGACGACCCCTCCACTGCGCAGGACGCCTTCGAGCTGGAACCTCCGCCGCCGGTCGCGGCCGCAACGTCCCCCGCCGGCCTGAACCCTCGCTATACGTTCGACACATTCATCGTCGGACCGTCGAATCAGTTCGCGCATGCCGCGTGTCGCGCGGTAGCCGAGGCGCCCTCGCGCTCGTATAACCCGCTGTTCATCTACGGCGGTGTCGGGCTCGGGAAGACGCACCTCATGCACGCCGTCGGTCAGTATGTGCTCCAGCACGATCAGAGCCTGAAGCTGACCTACATCTCGTCCGAGCGATTCATGAACGAGATGATCAATGCGGTTCGCTATGACCGGATTCTCGATTTCCGCGAACGGTACCGAAGCGTCGACGTCCTGCTCGTCGACGACATTCAGTTCGTGTCGGGAAAGGAAGGCACACAGACCGAGTTCTTCCATACCTTCAATGCGCTCTACGACGCGCAGAAGCAGATCGTGATCAGCAGCGACCGGCCGCCACACGAGATCCCGGCGCTCGAAGAGCGGCTGCGATCCCGCTTCGAGTGGGGGCTGATCGCTGACATTCAGCCGCCGGATCTCGAGACAAAAATCGCGATTCTGAAGAGAAAAGCGGAAGCCGAAGCAGTGCCGCTCGCCGACAACGTCGCCATCTACATGGCCGGCCGGATCAAGTCGAACATTCGCGAGCTTGAGGGCTCGCTCATTCGATTGATTGCCTACGCGTCGCTGACCGGCCGCGAGATCTCGCTCGAGCTGACGCAGGAAGTCCTGAGGAACGTGATCGACCAGGATGAGAAGGCGGTCACCATCGAAAGCATCCAGAAATACATCTCGGATTACTACCAACTGAAAGTCGGGGAATTGAAGTCGCGCAACAACTCGAAGTCGGTGGCGATGCCGCGCCAGATTGCGATGTACCTCTCGAAGTCGCTGACCAATGCATCGCTGCCGGAGATTGGCAGGAGTTTCGGGGGAAAGCACCACACGACGGTCATTCACTCGATCAAGAAGGTCGAGGAGATGCGAAAAAAGGATCTCGATTTCAACAGCCTTATCACTTCGTTTCTACAGGCATTCAAGTAAATCCACAGGTTTCAACAGCTCAGCCAGACGGGTCGTTGTGGAAGAATTGCGAGGCGCAAATTCTTCACCGTTTCCCCACGGTGAGCGCGGCCCGGTACCACCGAAGATAGGCATCCGTAAGTTATTGAAAAATAATGAGTAATTGGCAGGTTTAGCCTTTTGCACAGCGCCTTCTTTCTTGTATAATTTCTTATCTCTTCTGATCACTCTATAAGGGAGTGAACCACCACTTCCGGCTCCGTTGAACGCGGACACACCGCTCCGCTCGAGGTCCTATGGAATTAGTTGTCCGCAAGAATGAGCTTCTGCGAGAACTGCAACTTTTCCAGGGCATCGTCGAGCGCAAGAACACCATTCCGATCCTCGCCAACGTACTGCTCGAAGCGAAGGGCAACGAGGTGCGGATGCTGGCGACGGATCTCGAGGTCGCGCTTCGCAGCAAATGCCAGGCGGCCGTTGCCAAGGGCGGGTCGCTGACGCTTCCGGCGAAAAAGCTCTACGAGATCGTCAAGGCGCTGCCGGAAACCGACGTTCGGATCGAAGAGGACAAGAACGGCGTCAAAGTCGCTGCGGACAAGTTCGACTCGCGGATGCAGACGTTGCCGCGCGAGGACTTCCCGACGCTGCCCGAGGTGAGTGGAAAAGCGCGGGCGGTGCTTCCGCGCGCGGCGGTGCGCGAGATGGTCGCGAAAACACAGTTCGCGATCACCGGTGAGGACACGCGGTATTTCCTGAACGGCGCGAAGTTCGTTCTCAAGCCGCAGAGCCTCACACTGGTGGCCACCGACGGCCACCGGCTGGCGCTGGTGGAGGTGAGTCATGCCACGGGCGTCGAGAAGGAAACAGGCGTCATCCTGCCGAAGAAGACGCTGCTGGAGCTGGGGAAGCTGCTCGCCGAGGGCGAAGGAGACATTCAGTTCGAGGCCGGTGAGAACCATCTCTTCTTCGAGGTTGCCGGGCGTGTGCTGATCTCACGGATGATCGACGGTCAGTTCCCGGCATACGAGCGGGTCATCCCGAAAGGCAACGACAAGACGATTGAGTTCGATCGCGATCGACTGACCAGCGCCGTCAAGCGCGTCGCACTGCTGTCGAACGAGCGATCGCGAGCGGTGAAATTCGAGATGGACAAAGGGAAGGTCGAAGTCACCTCGAGCTCGTCGGAGTTCGGGGAGGCGCGCGAGCAGCTTGCCGTGGACTATGACGGCCCCGCGCTCACGATTTCGTTCAACGCGCAATACGTGCTCGATTTCCTCAACGTCGTCGAAACCGACGTCGTGTCGTTGTCGCTGAAGGACGAGGTCAGCCAGGCGGTGATGAAACCCATTGGTGCGGATGGCTACGACTACACCTACGTCATCATGCCGATGCGCATCTGAGCGGAGCGTCGCTCTTCCGTCGAAAACGAGAGAGGCCGGCCGCCTGAGCGGCCCCATCCAGGGAAACGCGTGGAATATCCGGAACAGCCGAACACCAGTCAGCCAGACGACCTTCTCCCCGACGAGGCACAGGTGCCCGCCGGCGGGAATGGGTCTGCCGACGAATACGGCGCCGACAAGATCAAGGTCCTCGAAGGCCTCGAGGCGGTGCGGAAGCGCCCGGCGATGTACATCGGCTCGACCGGTGCGCCCGGGTTGCACCACCTGGTCTATGAGATCGTCGACAACTCGATCGACGAGGCGCTGGCCGGGTACTGCGACGAGGTCAACGTCACCATCCACATCGACAACTCGATCACCGTCGTCGACAACGGACGCGGCATTCCGGTCGATCAGCACGCCAGCGGCAAGTCGGCCGCGGAAGTGGTGCTGACGATCCTGCACGCCGGCGGCAAGTTCGACAACGACAGCTACAAGGTCTCCGGCGGGCTGCATGGCGTCGGCGTGTCTGTCGTCAACGCCCTCTCCGAGCGACTCGACCTCGAGATCTGGCGCAACGGCAACGTCTACCAGCAAAGCTACGAGCGCGGGATCCCGGTCACCGATCTGGTGACGGCCGGTACGACGCAGAAGCGCGGCACGAAGGTGACCTTCAAGCCGGATTTACAGATCTTCGAGACGACCGACTACAGCTTCGATACGCTGGCGCAGCGGCTCCGTGAGCTGGCGTTCCTGAATGGCGGCATCCTGATCACCATCGACGACGAGCGCGATGGGAAGAATCACCGCTTCCAGTACGAAGGCGGAATCGTTTCGTTCGTCCAGCACCTCAACAAGAACAAGGCGTCGGTCAACGACAAGCCGATCTTCATGAAGGGCGAGAAGGACGGCATCGACGCTGAAATCGCGCTGCAGTGGAACGACGGCTACACGGAGCTGGTGTTCTCGTTCGCGAACAACATCAACACGCACGAAGGTGGCACACACCTGTCCGGCTTCCGCTCGGCGCTGACACGAACAATCAACGCGTACGCGGTCAAGAACAACCTGGCCAAGGACCTGAAGGACGCGAGCATCAGCGGCGACGATATCCGTGAAGGCCTGACCGGTGTGGTTAGTGTGAAGATCCCCCGGCCGCAGTTCGAGGGACAGACGAAGACAAAACTCGGAAACACCGAGGTGAAGGGGATTGTCGAAGCGATCATCAACGATCGGCTGGGACAATTCCTCGAAGAAAACCCAGCTGTCGCCAAGCGAGTCATCGGCAAAGCGGTCGATGCTGCGCGCGCACGCGAAGCGGCGCGCAAGGCGCGGGATCTCGTCCGGCGGAAAGGCGCGCTCGACGGCAGCAGCCTGCCTGGCAAGCTGGCGGACTGCCAGGAGCGCGATCCGGCCCGGAGCGAGTTGTACATCGTCGAAGGTGAATCGGCCGGTGGCTCGGCGAAGCAGGGGCGCGATCGGCGGTTCCAGGCCATCCTCCCAATCAAGGGAAAGATCCTGAACGTCGAGAAGGCGCGCTTCGACAAGATGCTGGGCAGCGACGAAATCAAGACGATGATCGCCGCGCTCGGCTGCGGCATCGGCACCGAGGACTTCGATATCGAGAAGCTTCGATATCACCGCGTCATCATCATGACCGACGCCGACGTGGACGGGTCCCACATCCGGACGCTGCTGCTGACGTTCTTCTATCGCCAGATGCCGCAGCTGATCGATCGCGGCCACATCTTCATCGCGCAGCCGCCGCTGTTCCGCGCCAAGCGCGGGCGGACGGAGACCTACATCAAGGACGAGCGCGAGCTGGAGACCTTCCTGATCCGCCGCGCCGTGGAATCGCGTGTCGTCAAGCTGGCGGACGGTGCCGAGCTGTTCGGCGAGACGCTCGAACACCGGCTGCAACGGATGATCGCCTACCGCAAGCTCCTGCAGCAGGTCACGCGCCGCGGCATCCCGCCGGAAATCGTGACGGCGCTGCTGCAGATGGACGCACGCGACAAGTCGTTCTTCGAGACGAAAGATCGCCTGGAAGTCCTGGCCGCGCGAATGACCACGCCGAACCGCACGGTGAGCGTTGGCCGGGACGACGAGCACAACGCGTTCTTCCTCGACATCGAGGATCGCTCGCACGGTTACCCGCGGCGATTCGTGCTCGGGGTCGACTTCATTTCGTCGGGCGAGTACCGCACGCTGGCGGCGGCGTACCGGGAGATCCACGACATCCACTTCCCGGTGGTCGTCAAGGCGATGGACACGGCGCGCGAGGACGACAGCGAAGACGCCAGCACGGCGGCGGCGGACGGCACCGCGATTGGCGGCGCGCCGATCGACGAGGCGACGAAGCTGGCGGCCGAACCGAAGGATCGCGTCGCCGACGCCGTTGGTGCCCGGCAGCCGAAGAAGGAGCCCGACACGACGCTCGCCGACCCGGATGCGTTCGTCGAGTACTTCATCACGGCTGGCAAGAAGGGGATCGCCGTGAATCGCTACAAGGGACTCGGCGAAATGAATCCCGAGACGTTGTGGGGCACGACGATGGATCCCGACGCGCGGACGCTGCTCGAGGTCCGCGCCGAGGACCACGCGGAAGCCGATCAGATGTTCACCACCCTGATGGGCGACCAGGTTGAGCCGCGGCGCAAGTTCATCGAGGACAACGCGCTCGACGTCCGCAACCTCGATGTATAGCGGCCGCGGACCTGACAAGGCCCGCGCCACGATCACCACTTACAGATGAACGCACAGACCGCGAACCGCGTGCCCGTCAACATCGAAGACGAGATGAAGCGCTCGTACATGGATTACGCGATGAGCGTAATCATCGGGCGTGCCCTGCCCGACGTACGGGACGGCCTGAAGCCCGCGCATCGGCGCGTGCTCTACGGCATGAAGGCGATGGGCCTCTCCTCGACGCGCGGCTATCGCAAGTGCGCCAAGATCGTCGGCGAGGTGATGGGCAACTATCACCCGCACGGCGACGCCTCGATCTACGACACGCTCGTCCGCCTGGCGCAGGACTTCAACATGCGCGCGCCGCTCATCGACGGCCAGGGCAACTTCGGCTCGGTCGACGGCGACCCGCCGGCGGCCATGCGGTACACCGAGGCGCGGCTGAAGGCGCTCGGCGACGAGATGATGACGGATCTCGACAAGGAGACCGTCGACTTCGTTCCCAACTATGACGAGACCACCGAGGAGCCCTCGGTGCTGCCGTCGCCGTTCCCGAACCTGCTGGTCAATGGATCAGCGGGCATCGCAGTCGGCATGGCGACCAATATCCCTCCGCACAACCTGCGCGAAGTCATCGATGCCGTCATCTGGACGGTCGAATCGAGTCACCAGGACACCCCGCCCACGGCGGCGGAGCGTCAGCGCAAGTTGCTGGAACTGGTGCCCGGTCCCGACTTCCCCACCGGCGGCTACATCGTCGGCCGGTCAGGCGTGCAGCAGGCCTACCTCACCGGGCGCGGCATGGTCATCATGCGCGCCAAGGCCGAAATCGAAGTCTCGAAGAAGGGCGATCGGCAGTCGATCGTCATCAGCGAGATTCCCTATCAGGTCAACAAGGCGCGCCTGATCGAGCGGATCGCCGACCTGGTGCGCGACAAGACCATCGAGGGCATTTCCGACATCCGCGATGAGTCCGACCGCAAGGGAATGAGCATCGTCATCGAGCTGAAGCGCGGCGAGGTCGCGGACGTCATTCTCAATAACCTGTACAAGCACACCGCGCTGCAGAGCAGCTTCGGCGTGATCATGCTCGCCATCGTCGGCGGCCGGCCGCGCGTGCTCACGCTCGCCGAACTGCTCGACAGCTTTATCGAGTTCCGGCGCGACGTCGTCCGGCGCCGGACCGAATTCGAGCTGCGCAAGGCCGAGGCGCGGGCGCACATTCTCGAAGGCCTGAAGATCGCGCTCGATCACCTCGACGCGGTGATTGCGCTGATTCGCGCCGCGAAGAACCCCGGCGAGGCGCGCGAGGGCCTGATGACGCAGTTCGGGCTCACGCAGATTCAGGCGCAGGCGATTCTCGACATGCAGCTGCAGCGTCTGACCGGCCTGGAGCGGCAGAAGATTCTCGACGAGCTGGCCGAGCTGCTCAAGACGATCGAACGGCTGCGCGCGATCCTGTCGAGCGACAAGATGCTGATGGAGATTGTCGTCCGTGAGCTGCGCGAGGTGCGCGATCGCTACGGCGATGCCCGCCGCACCGAAATCCTTGCCGAGGCCGGTGAGTTCCGCATCGAGGACCTGATCGCCGAAGAAGACATGGCGATCACCGTCAGCAACACCGGCTACATCAAGCGCACCGCGATTACGAGCTATCGCAATCAGCGGCGTGGCGGCAAAGGCCGCATCGGCATGCGCACGCGCGAGGAGGACTTCGTCAGCCACCTCTTCGTCGCGTCGACCCATGCCTACATCATGATTTTCTCGGACCGCGGCCGCGCCTACTGGCTGAAGGTGCACGAGATTCCCGACGTCGGCCCCGACGGCCGCGGGAAGGCGATCGCCAACCTGGTGTCGATGCAGGAAGGCGAACGCATCGCCGCGCTCCTGGCGGTGAAGGAGTTCGAGGAAAACAAGTTCATCGTCATGGGCACCAGGCGCGGCGAGGTCAAGAAGACCGAGCTGACCGCATTCAGCAACCCGCGCGCCGGCGGCATCATTGCGATGGACGTCGAGGAGGGCGACGCCGTTATCGCCGTCCAGGTGTCGGATGGCACCAATGAAATCTTCATCGGCACGCGCAACGGCATGTCGATTCGCTTCAGGGAAACCGACGTCCGCTCGATGGGCCGCACGGCCGGCGGCGTGCGCGGCATCGAGCTCCGCGAAGACGATGAAGTGGTGGCGATGGAGGTGCTCGAACCCGGCGGCACGATCCTGTCCGTCACCGAGCAGGGCTACGGCAAGCGCACGCAGCTGGACGAATACCGGGTGCAGTCGCGCGGCGGCCTGGGCATCATCAACATCCAGACCAGCGAGCGGAATGGCAAGGTCGTCGGCATGGCGCAGGTCCACGACGACGACGAGTTGATGCTGATCACGCAGCAGGGAAAGATCCTGCGGATGGCATCACGCGGCATCCGCACCATCGGCCGCTCCACTCAGGGCGTGCGGTTGATCGACATCGAGGGAGACGATCGTGCGGTGTCGATCGCCCGCCTCGCCGAACAGGATGACGAGACTGCGAACGGAGCTGCCGAGCTGGCGCCAGACAACGGCGAGGCGCCACCGGCGGCGCCGGAGGAATAGCCGCTGAAGCGGCTGCTGGCAGGCGTTGCGTGCGCCGCCGTCATCGGAGGCATCGGCTGCGGCGTGCTCTCGCCCGAAGAGCAGCTGCTGACCGACTTCTTCGAGGCGTCGCGCGTGTACGACGTGTCGGTGATGTCCCGCCTGTCGGCCGCTCCATTCAACCCGAAGGCCGACGGGATCGTCGATTCATTCGAGATCGAGCGCGTGGATCCTGCGGGCGACGGCACCGAACGGGTGACCGTCGACGCAAAGGTCCGTTCATTTAGCGGGCAGACCGGCTCACGCCAGCTGTTGTTCACGCTGACGAAGCGCGACGGCCGCTGGTTTATTCAGGAATGGCGTGGCACCCCGTAAAGGGGTGCCCGACGGATGTCGCGTCACGTAGGGCACGCCTTCAGGCGTGCCTCAAGCGACCTCGAGCTTGGCGAACTTTGCGCGCAGCGTCTTCTGCCCCACCGACGTGAATTTCACAATCAGCTTCACATCGTCGTCCAGCGGCTCGATGCTCAGGATCGTGCCGACTCCAAACACCGGGTGTTTGACGCGCAGGCCAGGCTTCAGCCCCGACGGAACTGACTGATCTTCATCCTCGTACGCGTAGGCCGGCGATTCCTCGCGGCTCCTCCCACGATACCCGCTGCCCTTCCCGTACGACGTGCCGCGGAACTGGGAGAAGGACTGCTGCGGCGTCAGGAAGGTCGAGGGGACTTCGTCAATCAGGGTGGCGGGAATCTCGTCGATGAACCGTGACGGGTCCGTGGACTGGTAATCGCCGAACACGCGGCGGCGGGCCGCCGATGTGAGCACCAGCCGGCGCTGCGCGCGGGTGATGCCGACATAACAGAGCCGCCGTTCTTCCTCGAGCTCCGCGTCATCCTCCGCCGATCGCGAATGGGGAAACAGGCCCTCCTCGAGGCCGGCGATGACGACGACCGGGAACTCCAGCCCCTTGGCGCTGTGCATCGTCATCATCAGCACGCGCGCATCCTTCGAGCCGGCTTCCTCGTCGGCGTCGGAGAGCAGGGAGAGCTGGTCGACGAACCCGGCAAGCGCGGGCTCGGCGGTTCGCGTTTCGTACTCGCGTGCCGCCGAGACGAGCTCCATCAGGTTCTCGATGCGGCTCTCCGCCTCCTCGCTCCGTTCCTCGCGCAGGTCCTGCAGATAGCCGCTGCGATCGAGGACTTTACCGAGCGCGATGGAGACCGATTCCTCGGCGGCCATCGACGTCAGGTTGATCAGCAGGTCGCGAAACGCGGTGAGCGAGGCCGATGCGCGTGCCGGCAGCAGGCGGCCTTCGAGGGCGTGCACCAGCCGGGCCCACAAGGAGTTGTTTGTGGCCACCGGCTGGAGTCCGGCGAGCAGCGGCGGCAGCTCGACCTCGTCTCCCAATTCGACCGCGTCGAGCGACTCCATGACGCCCTTGCCGATACCGCGGGCCGGGACATTGATGACCCGCCGCAGGCTGACGTCGTCGTGCGGGTTCAGCACCAGGCGGAGGTATGCGAGGGCATCCTTGATTTCTTTTCGCTCGTAGAAGCGGACGCCGCCGATGATTTTGTAGGCGATGCCCGACCGGCGCAGCGCGTCTTCCACCGTTCGTGACTGCGCATTGGTTCGGTACAGCACCGCGACGGTATTGTCCGGGTCCTCGTGCAGCGCCGTTCGCGACGTGCGGGCGATGAACTCCGCCTCGTCGATGTCGTCGCCGGCGCGGTAATAGAGGATGCGCGCGCCGCCCGCGCGATCCGTGTACAGCCGCTTCTCCTTGCGGTTGCGATTCTGCGAGATGACCGCCGATGCCGCGTCCAGGATCACCTGCGTGGAGCGATAGTTCCGTTCGAGCCGAACGGTCATCGCTTCCGGGAAGTCGTGCTCGAAATCGAGGATGTTGCGCAGATCCGCGCCGCGCCATTTGTAGATCGACTGATCCGGATCGCCGACGACACAGAGGTTCCGATGTTTGCCGGCCAGCTGCTGGATCAGCAGGTACTGCGGTCTGTTCGTGTCCTGATATTCGTCCACCATGACGAACCGGAACTTGTCCGCATAGCGCTCGCGCACAGCAGGAGCCTTGTCGAACAGCTCCACCGTCCGCAGCAGCAGGTCGTCGAAGTCGAGCGCATTGGCGTCTCTCAGCCGCTGAATGTAGATCTCGTACAGCTTGCCGATCTGGGCTTCTTTCGGATTCCAGGAGTTCGCCGTGAACGTCTCCGGGCCTTCCATCCTGTTCTTGGCGTGGCTGATCCGCGACAACGCCAGCCGCGGCTGCAGCGTGCTGTCGTCCATGCCGATTTCGCGCAGCGCCTGCTTCATCAGCGTGAGCTGGTCCGTCGAGTCGTAGATCACGAAGTCGCGCGACAGGCCGATGTGCGGCGCCTCCCGCCGCAGGAGCCGGGCGCACAGGGCATGGAAGGTGGAAATCCACATGCGCTGGCAGTCGACACGCAGCAGCGTTTCGACACGGGTACGCATCTCGCCCGCCGCCTTGTTCGTAAACGTGACGGCCAGAACACGATCGGGTTCCGCGAACTGTTCGCTGACGAGGTAAGCGATGCGATGCGCGATGACGCGGGTTTTGCCTGATCCAGCGCCAGCCAGGATCAGCAGCGGGCCTTCCGTCTTGAGGACAGCTTCCTGTTGTTCGGGATTGAGGCTGGAGAGAAGGTCCAAGCCTCTATCTTACCGTCGTCGAGAAAGGCCGAAAGGCCGACCTGAAGGTCGGCCTCTACTCCACCGTGACGGACTTCGCCAGATTGCGCGGTTGATCGACGTCGCAGCCGCGCCTGACGGCGATGTGATACGCCAGCAGCTGCAGCGGGATCGTCATCACGATCGGTGTCAGCATCGCGTCGGTGCGCGGCATGGCGAGCAGGACGTCGCGCTGGGGATCGAGGATGGCCGCCATTCGCGTGTCCCCTTCGCTGGTAATCGCGATCACCGACCCGCCGCGCGCCTTTGCTTCCTGGACGTTGCCGACGATTTTTTCGAAGACGTGGTCGTCGGGCGCGATCGCGACGACCGGCATCTTCTCGTCGATGAGCGCGATCGGCCCATGCTTCATTTCTCCAGCCGGATATCCCTCCGCATGGATATAGGAAATCTCCTTCAGCTTGAGCGCGCCTTCGAGCGCGATGGGATAGTTGATCCCGCGCCCGAGAAACAGGAAGTCGGTCCGGTTATAGAACTTCTCCGCGATTTGCTCGGTTGCCGCCGAGGCCTTGAGCGCCTGCTCGATGATTTGTGGCAGCTGAAGAAGCTTTTCGATGTGGGTGCGCACCTGCGACGTCGACAGCGTTCCGCGCACCTGGGCCATGTGCAGGGCCAGGAGCTGCAGCGCGACGAGCTGCGAGGTGAACGCCTTGGTGGACGCCACGCCAATCTCCGGCCCGGCATGGGTGTAGACGGTGCCGTCCGCTTCGCGTGTCGCCATGCTGCCCACGACGTTGCAGATGGCGATGCTGCTGGCGCCTTTGCGTTTGCTTTCGCGCAGCGCCGCGAGCGTGTCGGCGGTCTCCCCCGACTGCGTGATCACGATCGCCAGTTCGTTGCCCGACACGATCGGATCGCGGTAACGGTACTCGGAGCCGTAGTCGACTTCGACGGGCACCTGCGCCAGCGCCTCAATCAGGTACTTCCCCACCAGGCCGGCGTGCCATGACGTGCCGCAGGCGATGAGCGTAACCTTCTGCAGACTCCGGAATTTGTCGTCCGGAATGTTGAGGTCGGCGAGGAAAATCCTTCCCCGGTCGAGCGAGACGCGTCCGAGGATCGTGTCGCGCGCGGCGGACGGCTGCTCGTAGATTTCCTTGAGCATGAAGTGCTTGTGGCCGCCCTTCTCCGCCGCAATCGGATCCCACATCACGCGCTGCGTTGTCTTGGAGACCGCGCGCCCGTCGTAATCGGTGAAGTCGACGCCGGAGCGGGTAATGACCGCCATCTCCTCATCGCCCAGGAACACGACATCGCGGGTGTGGCTCAGAATGGCCGGGATGTCGGAGGCGACGAAGAATTCGTCCTTCCCCAGTCCGACCACGATCGGCGGCCCATTGCGTACGGCGACGATCTTTTCGGGATCCTCGGCGGACACCAGCACCAGCGCGAACATGCCGCGCATCAGTTTGAGCGCGCGCCGGACCGCGTTCTCGAGGCCATCCGTCTTCATCTCGCGTTCGACGAGATGGGCGACGATCTCGGTGTCGGTTTCGGTTTTGAAGTCGTGACCCTGGCGCTGCAGCTCCGCCTTCAGCTCGAGATAGTTCTCGATGATTCCGTTGTGAACGACGACGATGCGGCCGGTGCAGTCACGGTGCGGATGGGCGTTTTCCTCCGTTGGCCGCCCATGAGTCGCCCAGCGCGTGTGCCCCACGCCGTAGAGCCCATCGACAGGTTCGGTCCTGATCGTGTGCTCGAGGTTCGCGAGCTTGCCGGCGGATCGGCGAAGCTCGATTCCGTGTTCGCCGACCAGCGCGACGCCGGCGGAGTCGTAGCCGCGGTACTCCATGCGCCGGAGGCCGTCGAGCAGCACGGGCACGACTGGCTTCGAACCGATGTATCCGATGATCCCGCACATAACGGTTTCTCCCCGTTACCCTTTCGCCGCGCCCCGTTTGCGCGCGACCCAACCCTCGATGTTTCGCTGCTTGCCCGCGCTGACGGCGAGCGCGCCGGAAGGTACGTCTTCCCTCACCGTCGTGCCCGTTCCGACGTAGGCGCCTCGCCCGACGGTCACCGGTGCGATCAGCTGTGTGTCGCTGCCGATGAATGCGCCATCTTCGATGTACGTCTGGTGCTTCGTCTGGCCGTCGTAGTTGCAAACGATCGTGCCCGCACCGATATTGACGTTCGCACCGATCGTGGCGTCACCCAGGTACGCGAGGTGATTCGCTTTCGATCCGGCTCCGAGCGTCGTTTTCTTCAATTCCACGAAATTCCCGACCCGCGCTTTTTCTCCAACAACCGACTCGGGCCGCAGATGAGCAAACGGCCCGATGGCGGCGCCGTCTGCAACACTCGAACCAACGATGAGGCAGAAACTGTTCACGGAGACGTTCGCGCCAAGCGTCGAATCCACGATCCGGACGTGCGCCTGGATTTCACAGGCTGCTCCAATGCGCGTCTGCCCTTCGATCACCACCCCGGGATGAATGACCGTGTCGGGGCCGATTTCCACACCGGAATCGATATAGGTCGTCGCGGGATCGACGAGCGTTACTCCAGCGGCCATTAGCTCTTCGTTTTTGTTCTGTCTCACGATTCTGCTCACTTCCGCGAGTTCCGTGCGGCTGTTGATGCCGCGGATTTCATCCGGGTTCTCGACCATCAGTGTCTCGACGGCCAGTTTGCGGCGCCGGCAAATCGCCACCAGATCCGTCAGGTAATACTCCCCTTGCGCGTTCTGCGAGGCGATGCCCCGCAGGGCTTCGAAGAGCCCGTCGAGGTCGAACGCGTAGATGCCGCCGTTGATTTCGCGGATCCGCCGCTGCCCAGGGGACGCGTCCCGTTCCTCAACGATCCGCACGATTCGCCCCCTGGACCGTACAACTCGGCCATAGCCATAGGGCCGCTCGACTGTGGCGGTGACCACGGTGGCTGCGGCGTTCGCGCCACGGTGAGTTCCCACCAGCTCTTGCAAGGTGGCCGGCCTCAGCAGTGGAACATCGCCGGACAGCAGCAGCACGGTGCCCGAAAGGCCTCGCAGAACGGATTCTGTCTGCTGCAGCGCGTGTGCGGTTCCCAGCTGGGGCTCCTGCACGACGGTGCGGACGTTGTGGCGGCTGCGGAGATGTCCCTGGATATTTTCGGCCTTATGACCAATTACAACGGTGACCGTCACGGGTGAAAGCGTTGATGCAGCGTCCAGGACATAGTCAATCATTGCCCGTCCTGAGAGCTGATGAAGCACTTTCGGCAAAGTCGACTTCATGCGTGTGCCCAGCCCAGCCGCCAGCACAACGACGTGTATATCCTTAATAGGTCTTGTCACCTATTTTTGACCCGTTCAATGGCAGCGTAGACATCCCGAGCAGGGAGGCCGAGACGTCTAGCTGTTTCTGAAACTGCTGCCCGCCGCGTCAAAGCGCCAGATTCTGTTATAAGACCAAATTCAGAGGCGATGCCTTCGTCGCTCGGCCGTGACAGAGGAACCAATATATTGGTTGAAGGCCCAACAATGACTGTAAATTCCCCTCTGGGACTGGGAGCTAGTTGAGCGGCTATCTCGCCGGCAGTCCCGTGAAGGAACTGCTGGTGCAGCTTGGTCAACTCTCGGGCGATCATAATTGGTCTATTGACCAATATATTGGCCCCGACTCGGAGCGTCTCAGCGATTCGATGTGGCGCTTCGAAGAAAGTCACGGTGCCATCAATCTCAGAAAGACTTTTAAACCAGTCAGTTCTGTCTTTTAACCGATGTGGCGGGAACCCGAGGATCGTCAGTGGCACCAAAGGGAACCCGGAAGCTACGGCCGCCGCCAACGGCGCGCTCACGCCTGGTATCGGATCGACGCCGATACCCGCTTCAATGCACGCCCGGACCAGCTCCGTTCCCGGATCGGAGATCCCTGGCGTCCCGGCGTCGGTGACCAGCGCAACGGAATCGCCCCGTTCAAGGCGGCCGATCAGCTGCGGAAGCCGGGTTCGCGTGTTGTGCTCGTGAAAACTGACGGTTGGCGTCGAGATGGCGTGGCGCGCGAGAAGCCGGGCCGTACGCCTCGTGTCCTCGGCGGCAATGACCTGCACCTCGCGCAGGACGCGCAGCGCGCGCAGCGTGATGTCCTCCAGATTGCCAATTGGCGTTGCGACGACGAAGAGAGTGCCCGGCATGTCGGGTCGGACGCCCGCGCAGGCGTGTCTCGAGCGGGTGGTTATTGTACCATCGGGAGATGCGCGCTCACGGACGGACGACAACCGAGCGCAACTATGACCGGGCATGTACCCATCGGAGCCTTTTCCGCACTTCGTCGACGACTACCTCGCGTACCTGTATGAGGTCCTTCCCACCCAGGCCAGCCTGGACGGAGTCCATTTACACGACGATCTGCTGGAGGACTTGAGCCGGTCGGCCATCGACGCCAACGTCCGCGCCCTCTCCGGATTCAGCCGCCGCCTCAATCAGATCGATTCGTCGCTCCTCTCGCGGGTGGAGCAGGTCGAGCACCGGATTGTCGGCGCGAATATCGAATCGCGGATGTACGAGCTCGAGGCAATCCGGACGTGGGACCGCAATCCTCAGGTCTACTCCGACGCCTTGGGCATGAGCCTCGCCGCCCAGGCGCTCTTCGCGTACTCCCCCGAGGCGGAGCGGGCACGCCGGGTTGTTTCCAAGCTGCAACAGGTGCCACGCCTCGTCCAGGCGGCCCGGGAAAACATCAAGGAGACGCCGGGCATCTTCGTCAAGGTTGGACTCGAAGCCTGGCGGGGCGCGTTGAAGTTCATCGAAAGCGATCTGCCACGAGCGTTTTCAACCCTCGACGATCTGCACATCCTCGGAGATCTCGCGGACACTTCGACTGAAGCAGCGGCGGCGATTTCGTCCTACCTGGAGTACCTCGAAAACGACCTCGCCCCGAGGGCCAAGGCCTCGTTCAGGCTCGGTCGCGAGCGCTTCGAGCAGAAGCTGAAAACCGAGGAAGGCATCACGCTGTCGGCCGACCGGCTGCTGACGATTGCGCTGCGCGAGCTTCACGACGTGCAGGAGGAGTTCCGCAGCGTGGCGAGCCGGCTCGATGGCGGTGATCCGCTCGAGGTCTGGCGCAAGGCGAAGGAGGATCATCCGGCACCCGGCACGCTGGTGGCGGTGGCGCAGTCGCAGCTGCAGGAGCTCCAGGATTTCCTTCAGCGGCAGGCCATTGTGACCGTTCCGGCAGCGGAGCCGGTTGTCGTCGCGCCCACTCCGGAGTTCTTCCGCTGGGCCTTTGCCAGCATGTGGACGCCAGGTCCATTCGAGACCAAGCCGAGCCGCGCCTACTACTACTTGACGGATATCGATCGAAGCTGGCCCCCGGAGCGGCAGAAGGAGCATCTGCGCGACTTCAACCTGCCGGCCCTGTGGAGCATCTCGATCCACGAGGTCTACCCGGGCCACTTCCTGCAGGCGCAGCATTCGCGGCAGGTCGAGTCGAAAGTCCGCAGGTCAACGCTGCTTGCCTCGAACGCCTTCGTCGAAGGCTGGGCGCATTACTGCGAGCACATGATGATGGAAGCCGGCTTCCGCCGCGGCGATGCCACGCTGCGGCTTGGCCAGCTCGCCGAAGCGCTGATCCGCCTGGCGCGATTTGTCGTCGGTATCCGCCTCCATTGCGAGGATCTCTCGGTGGAGCAGGGAATGCGGTTCTTCAGAGACGAAGCGTTTCTCGAAGAGGCGACCGCCCGCCGCGAAGCCGAGCGCGGCACCTTCGACCCGGGATACATCGTGTATTCGCTCGGCAAGCTGATGCTGCTGAAGCTGCGGCACGACTATCAGGAACAGCTCGACGGCAAATTTTCGCTGCGCACGTTTCATGACGCCGTGCTGGCGCAGGGAACGGCCCCGCTGTGGGCCCACCGGAGGCTGTTGTTGAACGACGCCACCGACGCGACATTGGAGTAGCGATGCCGCTGTACGAGTACGAGTGCGACGCCTGCGGCGGTCGCTTCGAAGTGATTCAGAAGTTCTCCGAAACGACCGAGACCTGCCGGCGCTGTGGCAAAGGCCCGGTTCGCCGGCTGATGTCGTCGCCGGCGATTCAATTCAAGGGCAGCGGCTGGTACATCACCGACTACGCGCAGAAGGGCAAGTCGGGCGGCGAATCGTCCGCCGGGTCCGACGCGCCGGCGGAAAAGAAACCCGATTCCACCAAAACCGACACATCGACGAAGCCGGACACCGCCGCCACATCGACGACGTCTCCGACCACAGCGAAAGACTAGAGCGCGGGCGTCTTCAGGTCGTGGACCCGCTCGAGGTATTCGCGGAACGGGCCGGCGAGCTCCGGACGTTTCAGCGCGAAGTAGACCACCGCCTTCAGGAAACCGAGCTTGTTGCCCGTATCGTGCCGGACGCCGGCGATCTCGACAGCGTAAATCGGCCGCTTCTTGAGCAGCTGGCGCAGGCCGTTCGTCAGCTGGATCTCGCCCGTGCGATCGGCGGAGATCGATTCGAGCTCTGAAAAGATGTCGGGCGTGAGAACGTAGCGGCCGATGATCGCCAGGTTCGACGGCGCCTCGTCGACGCGGGGCTTCTCGACCATGTCGGTGATCCGATGCACGCCCGGGCCGAGGTCGGCCTTGTCGTCGACGGCGACGATGCCGTAGCTGGATACATCCTCGCGCGCCACGCGCTCGACCGCGATGACCGGTCCCTGCAGCCGCTCGTACACGTCGATCATCTGACGGAGCGCCGGCGGCGTTGCATCCATCACATCGTCACCGAGGATCACCGCGAACGGCTCGTCGCCGATCAGCGGTTTCGTGACGAGCACGGCATGACCGAGGCCCAGCGGCTCGCCCTGCCGGACGTACGACACCT
The DNA here is from genome assembly GCA_035537775.1 of Vicinamibacterales bacterium. Lineage (GTDB taxonomy): Bacteria > Acidobacteriota > Vicinamibacteria > Vicinamibacterales > UBA2999 > Gp6-AA40. The sequence goes on from DATLLQ010000041.1 coordinate 34,394, forward strand.
GGATGAGGGAGGTGATCTGGCGGATCTCCTCGAGTTGCGACATCTTGCCGCGCTGCTCGAGAAAGCTCTCGAGCTCCACGTTCACGTCGAAATGATCCTCGATCGCGTTCTTGCCCCTGCCCGTGACGATCACGATGTTGCTGACGCCGGATTGAACCGCTTCCTCGACGCCGTACTGGATGACTGGTTTGTCGACGAGGACGAGCATCTCTTTCGGCTGCGCCTTCGTTGCCGGAAGAAATCTCGTACCCAGCCCGGCGGCGGGAAACACCGCTTTCCGCACAACAGCAACGCCCATGAACGGCATGGTATCTCAAGCTAAACTCTTGGGATTCGTATGATCGATCCCGCACTTCTTCGCGAGAATCCCGACGCCGTCCGAACAGGACTGGGTAAGCGCGGCGCCGATCTATCGACCGAGCTGGAAGAACTGGCGACGCTCGAGACGGCGCGCCGCCGCCTGCTTCCGGAAGTCGAGGGACTGAAGCGGCAGCAGAATGCCGCGGGCGACGAGGTCGCGCGTGCGAAACGTCAGGGCCTCGACGTCACTGCCATTCAGGCCGCCAGCCGGGCCCGCAATCAGCAGATCAAACAACTGAGCGTCGAGCTCGACGTGATCGAACAGCGGCGCGATCGCGGGCTGCTGAACCTGCCGAACATTCCCCACGACAGCGTACCGGCAGGGAAGAGCAGCGCGGACAACGTCGAGATCCACCGCCGGGGCACGCCGCGGAACTTCGACTTCACGCCGCAGGCGCACTGGGATCTCGGGCCGGCCCTCGGGATCATCGATTTCGAGCGCGGAACGAAGGTCGCCGCGGCGAGGTTTTCCGTGCTGGTGGGCGACGGCGCGAAGCTGGCACGGGCGCTCATCAACTTCATGCTCCAGTTGCACACGACGGAGCACGGCTACACGGAGGTCGAGCCCCCATTTCTCGTCAGCACCGCGTCGCTGACGGGGACCGGCAACCTGCCAAAGTTCGAAGCGGACCTGTTCAAGATTGCAGGGGAGTGGGATCTGTATCTGGTACCCACCGCCGAAGTGCCGCTGACGAACATGCATCGCGGCGAGATCCTCGACGGCCGTACGCTCCCGATTCGCTACACGGCGTACACGCCATGCTTCCGCAGCGAGGCCGGATCGTATGGCGCGGACGTTCGCGGGTTGATCCGGCAGCACCAGTTCGACAAGGTCGAGCTGATGGTGTTTTCCCCGCCGGACAAGTCGTACGACGAGTTGGAACGCCTGACCTCCAACGCGGAGGAAGTGCTGAACCGCCTGGAGCTGCCGTACCGCCGTGTGCTCTTGTGCAGCGGCGACATGGGGTTTGCCTCGGCAAAGACCTACGACCTCGAGGTGTGGCTGCCCGGTCAGAACACGTATCGTGAGATTTCCTCCTGCAGCAACACCGAGGCGTTCCAGGCCCGGCGCGCGAACATCAAGTTTCGTCCCGAGGGGGCAGGGAAGGCGGAGTTCGTTCACACGCTGAACGGATCCGGGCTGGCCGTCGGCCGGACGCTCATCGCGATTCTTGAAAACTACCAGCAGGCAGATGGTTCGGTCGTGATCCCCGATGCGCTGCGGCCGTTCATGAACGGCGCGTCAGTGATTCGAAAGCCGTAACGCGGAGGCCTGGGAGTCAGTCCGCCCGCGTCATGGCGCGTCGGTACGCGCACTGATCAATGTGAAAGTCCGACTGGGCGAGCCGGCAATAACGCGAATCTCCAGCTCGACCTCAGCGCCCGCGCTCATCGTCACAACGCCCGGGTTCTCTTCCTGCCCCCGGACGACGAGTTCGGCCGGGCCCCCATCATCCGCGACCAATCGCACCGTCACCCTCGACGTCACAGCCGCCGACAGTCGAACGATCCGGATGCGGTAGTCGAATTCCCGAAGGGCCTTGTCGATGATCCAGAGGTTGGGGTCGTTTGGACGGACCGTAACGCGAACCGATTCGCCGGCGGCGACTCTGATCAGGTCATGTAGCGTCAGGTCGCTAGCCCGCACTGAGATCTGCTGGGCGTCGGGCTCGTAGCCCGGCTTGGATGCGAACACCCAGACCCAGGTCCCGGGGTTGCTGCCGATGGGAGTGGAGAACTTCCCGTTTGCGTCGGACAGGACCGTGACCTGACCGGGCGCCGCCCACACCGTTGCGCCCGCTATCGGAGCGCCGCGATCGTCTCGTACGACTCCCGTGATGGCCGCGGCGGAACCGGGCGCAGCACTCGCGCTTGGAGCGGGAGCCGGGCTCAGATTGTCCGAACCACAACCGACGCACGCCGAGGCAAGGAAAACGGCGGTGAACCACGTTCCGCGCATAAACTCCCCCGTTGAAAGGCGCCGTCCCGCGTTGACAGTGCCGACCGTGGGAATCGGGTACGATCCTAAAGACCTGACCGCGGAGGGATGGCCGAGTGGTTGATGGCGGCGGTCTTGAAAACCGTTGTACCCGAAAGGGTATCGGGGGTTCGAATCCCTCTCCCTCCGCCAGACTTCGCTCGCGCTCCGCGCGAGCTTCGTTTTGGCGAAGGCAGACTGCCGAGAGCATAGGATGCCATCTCAGTTAGAAGCAATCGAAATCAAACGAAAAATGTACTTCGAGCACGAAGGGGCGCCGTATCACTGCCTCGACGTCGAGGTCTCGAAGCCGACGGCGCGGGGAGGCCAGACGCTCGTCCGCCTGAAGATGCGCAACCTGCTGACGCGGGCGGTCTTCGACAAGACCTTCAAGGCCGGCGACAAGTTCAAGGAGCCGGACCTGGCGCGCGTCGAGGCGATCTACCAGTACGCCGACGGCGACGGGTTTCACTTCATGGACCAGGAAACGTTCGAAACGCTGACGCTCCGCCCCGACATGATCGGCGACGACAGCGACCTGCTCGTGGACGAACTGATCGTGCAGATCAACAAGTTCAACGGGAATCCAATCGGTGTACAGCTTCCGCCGCTCGTCGAAATGACGATCAAGGAAACCGAACCCGGAACGCGTGGCGACACGGCCAGCGGTTCGGTGACCAAGGTGGCGCGAACCGACACGGGTCTCGAGCTGCGCGTGCCGCTGTTCATCAAGGAAGGGGAGCGTGTCCGTGTTCACACCGAGACGCGCGAGTTTGCCGGCCGTGCGTAGGAATCCGCCTTCGCAAGGCTTCGGCGAGACAGGCTACCGCCTGGGTGGGGCGCTCGTGCTGGTCCTCGCCGCGGCCCTCGGCATGTCCGCGCAGAGCAGCAAACTGACTGATCCGTCGCAGCTGACCGAAACCGCGCCGGACGTTTTTCGCGCGCGCTTCGAGAGCAGCAAAGGGCCGTTCGTGATCGAGGTGCATCGCGAATGGGCGCCGATTGGCGCGGACCGCTTCTACAACCTGGTGAAGAACGGCTTTTACGACGGCACCCGCTTCTTCCGGGTGCGCCCGGGATTCATGGCGCAGTTCGGTCTGCACGGCGACCCGAACAGACAGGCCGCCTGGCAGCGGGCCAGCCTGCGCGACGAGCCGCCGATGAAGAGCAACACGCGCGGCTCCGTGTCCTTTGCGAAGGAGAGCCTGCCGAACACGCGCTTCACCCAGATCTTCATCAACTACACGGACAACAGTTATCTCGACCAGCAGGGCTTTGCGCCGTTCGGGCAGGTCGTCACCGGCATGGAGATCGTGGACAAACTGTTTGGTCCCGCTCGCGAAAACGAGCCGGATCAGCGGCGGATCCTGCGCGAGGGAAACGGCTACCTGCAGAAGGAGTTTCCGCAGCTCGACTTCGTCAAGAAGGCGTCGATCGTCCCGTTTCCAAAGTAGGCGTCCACGACGTCCGCAATTACCAGCGCAGCGCGCTTGACACCTTGTCCCAGTTCGTGGATAAGATTGCCGCGCTCTAATCGACAGCTTTTCGGTTCCTCCAACGAATCTTTTTTGGGACGCGCGGATCGGCATCAGGGGCCCAGGGTGGACTCGTTGTCCGGGGCAACTGTCCACCGGCACCCCGGAGCCGTAGCCGTTGGCCCAAATTTTTCCCCCTTGGTGGAACAAACTTCCGATCGTGGCGGCCGTCGTGGTCGTTCTCGGTCCGACACTCGCCACCGCGGGCGTCTGGTACTACTTTTCTCCGTGGTACACCGACGTCGGCTACCGTCCCGTTCAGCCGGTCCCGTACAGCCATAAGCTCCACGTCGGCGAGCTTGGTCTCGATTGCCGGTACTGTCACGCCTCGGTTGAGACGTCTCCCGTCGTGAACCTTCCGCCGACGCGGACCTGCATGAACTGCCATCAGACCGTGATGAGGGACAGCGAGACGCTCGCGCCTATTCGGTCAAGCGCGCAGAGCGGACGACCGATGCGCTGGATTCGCGTACACAACCTTCCCGACTACGCCTATTTCGCACACAACGCGCACGTGGCGGCGGGAATTGGCTGCGTCAGCTGCCACGGCCGCGTCGACGAGATGGAAGTGGTCACGCAGATGACGCCCCTCAGCATGAGCTGGTGCCTCGACTGCCATCGCAACCCCGGTCCGCAGAGACGGCCTGTCTCCGAGGTGACCAATATGAAGTGGACACCTCCGCGGGACGTCCAGACGCTCGCGGCGCGGCTCGACCGTGAACGACCGGTCAACCCGCCGACTGATTGTTCGGGGTGCCACCGGTGAGTCGGACCTATTGGCGCAGCCTCGAGCAGATCGACGAACGCCCCGAATTCCGCACTTTCTTCGAGCGCGAGTTCCAGGAGGGTGCCTCGGAGCTTCCCGAAGGAATCACCCGGCGCGACATGATGATGCTCCTGGGCGCGTCGCTGTCGCTCGCCGGGCTCGCGGGGTGCCGGCGCCCCGCCGAAGAAATTGTTCCCTACGTCACGGCCCCTGAGGAGATCGTTCCTGGGATCCCCCGACAGTACGCGACGACCATGCCGTTCCGCCGGAGCGCTTACGGCCTGATCGTCGAGAGCCACGAAGGACGACCGACCAAGATCGAGGGCAATCCCTCGCATCCGTCGACCATGGGTGCCTCCAGCTCGCGCGTCCAGGCATCCGTACTCGGCCTGTACGATCCCGACCGCTCGCAATCGGTCAGGTTGCGGGGCACGCGGAAGTCCTGGGACGAATTCGTGAAGGCGTGGGAGGAGCTCGCCAAAGCTCATGCTGCGGATGGCGGCGCCGGCCTTGCCGTCCTCTCAGAGTCCTTTTCTTCTCCCACGCTGGCGCGCCTGGTCTCCGAGCTTCGTGCCCGCTACCCTCGCTTGCAGTGGGCGACCTACGACGCCGTCAGCGACGAGAGCCGACTGGCGGGACTGCGGTCCGCCACGGGGCGCGACCTCGATGTGATGCTGCGGTTCGATCGAGCCGCGGTGATTCTCGCCCTCGACGCCGACCCGCTGCTCACCGACCCGGAGATGATCCGTCACGCGCGAGGTTTCGCGGAGGGAAGGCGCGCGGGAGCCTCCGGTGGCGAGATGAATCGACTGTACGCGGTTGAAGGGGTCTACTCACTGACAGGGGCGATGGCGGATCATCGGCTCCGTCTCGAGAGCCGGCAGATCGCCCCTTTTGTCGCGGCGCTCGCCGCGCGCCTTGCTCTGCCCGAAGCCGCGAGCCTGGCGGGAGCTGGCGTCCTGGGTCCGGACTCACGCTGGATCGACGTCCTGGCCAAGGACCTTCTGGCGAACCGCGGCAAGAGTCTCATCGTGGCCGGGGAGCGCCAGCCCGCGGCCGTCCACGCCGCCGTGTGCGCCCTGAACACGTACCTCGGTAACGCAGGCAAGACGGTCAGCTATTACGAGACGAAGGACGCGGCGCTTCCGAGCGTGAGCTCGTTGAATGCGCTGGTCTCCGCGATGAAGGGTGGCACGATCCAGACGCTCGTCGTCCTGGGCGGCAATCCCGTATTCGATGCCCCTGTCGATCTCGACTTCGCCTCGGCCATGGCGAAGGTTCCTCACTCAATCGTGCTCGGACACTCGGTCGACGAAACATCCTCCAGGGCGGAGTGGCATCTCCCGCGCGCTCACTATCTCGAGTCATGGGGAGACGCGCGCGCCGTTGGTGGCACGCTCAGCATCGTCCAGCCGCTCATCCTCCCGCTGTTCGGCGGACGAACCGCCGTTGAAGTGCTGGGGCTGATGGTCGGAGGCAAGGATCGTCCCGGCTACGACATCGTGCGTGAGACCTGGAAACCGATCCTGGGCGACGGGTTCGACAGGAAATGGAACCGCGTCCTGCATGACGGACTGCTGTCCGGCAGCGAACTTCCGGAAGTTGTCCCCGATCTCACTGCGCAGTCGCTGGTGGAGCTTTCGCGCCTGATCGAGGCGGGACCGCCGCGTGGCCTGGAGATCGTGTTCCTCGCCTCTCCGTCGCTTCACGATGGCCGATTCGCCAACGACGGGTGGCTGCAGGAGCTTCCCGATCCCCTCACCAAGCTGACCTGGGACAACCCCGCCCTCGTAAGCCCGAAGACCGCCGAAACGTCCGGCCTTGCGAACGGGGATTTGATCCGTCTCGACTACGCGGGCCGCTCGCTCGAACTCCCTGTGTGGATCGTTCCCGGCATGGCGGACGGAGTGGTGGCCCTCACGCTTGGCTATGGCCGTCAGCGCGCGGGGCGGGTCGGGTCCGGGGTGGGGTTCGACACGTTCACTGTCCGGTCCTCCCGTGCGCCTGGCTTCGATAGCGACGTCAGACTTGCCAGGGTCGGGCGCACGTATCCGCTCTCGGCGACCCAGAACCACGGCAGCATGGAGGGGCGACCCCTCGTTCGCGAGTCGACCCTCGCCGAGCTTCAATCGAAATCTGCTGCCGGCGCGGAGCGGGGCGAGAGCGAGCAGGTGGGGGAGTCGAAAGGGGGAGGAATCCCCAGCCCGATCGGAGTCTTCGAAGAGGAAGCCCCTCACTTCTCCCTCTGGAAGGAGCACACCTACGATCAGGGACACCAGTGGGGAATGACGATCGACTTGAACGCCTGCATCGGTTGCAACGCGTGCATGACGGCGTGTCAGAGCGAGAACAACGTGCCGGTAGTCGGGAAGAGGCAGGTCGCAAAGGGACGCGAGATGCACTGGATCCGGGTCGACCGGTACTTCTCCGGCGAGCCGTCGGGCCCCGAGGTCGTCTTCCAGCCCGTTCCCTGCATGCAGTGCGAGGATGCCCCTTGCGAACAGGTCTGTCCGGTCGCTGCGACCGTTCACGACGGTCAGGGCCTCAACGTGATGGTCTACAACCGGTGCATCGGAACCCGCTACTGCTCGAACAACTGTCCCTACAAGGTGCGCCGCTTCAATTTCTTCAACCTCACGAAGGACACGCCCGGCATCCTCAAGCTCGCGATGAACCCGGAGGTCACGGTTCGTGCGCGAGGCGTGATGGAGAAGTGCACGTACTGCACGCAAAGGATCAATCGCACGAAGATCGATGCGAAGCTCGCGGGGCGCGAGCTTCGTGACGGCGACGTCAAAACGGCATGCCAGCAGGCGTGCCCCGCCTCGGCTATAGAGTTCGGAAATCTGCGGGACCAATCGAGCCGGGTGGTGAAGGCGAAGGCCGATCCGCGCAACTACGCGCTCCTCGACGAGTTGAACACCAAGCCTCGGACGACGTATCTGGCCAAGGTGCGCAACCCGAATCCCGATCTCGAGGAAGAGAGGCCATGATCGCCCGCTCACGGGGTGTGCTGGGCGTGTTTATGCTCATCTCTCTTGTCGCCGTCAGCGGCTGCGTGCGCGGCTGCACGTCAAGCCGTCCTCCCATCCATCTCAACCCGAGCATGGACGACCAGCCGAAGGTCCGCCCGCAGGCGGCCAGCGATTTCTTCTACAACGGAGCGTCGATGCGAGAGCCCGTTCCGGGAACAATCCCGATCGGCGGGCTTCAGGAGGACGGGCCCTTCTTTACAGGAAAAGGAGCGGACGGCCAGTTCGTCGCGATGAGTCCCGTAGCCGTGGACGAGGCGCTTGTCGAGCGCGGCCGGCAGAGATACGAGATCTATTGCCAGCCTTGCCACGACGCTCGAGGGGACGGCAAGGGGATTCTGTTTCAGCGAGGCAACGTTCCCACCGCCACCTTCCACCAGGACAAGGTGCTGAAGTACCCGGACGGGCAAATCTTCGATGTCATCACGAACGGGGTAGGACTGATGTCCGGGTACCGCTGGCCGATCCCTCCCGCGGACAGGTGGGCAATCGTCGCCTTCGTGCGAACGATGCAGCGCGATCGGCAGGCACGCGCCGCGAGCGCATCCGCCTCCGCTCCGGCTCCCGCCTCCGCTCCAGCTACGGCGGACAAGCCGGCGGACACGCCCGCCCCGCCTCCGCCGCCCAGCGGCGGCAAATGAGGCACGCGCCGTGATGAAGAACCGCAAACTGCAGTTCCTTCTCGGTCCCGTCCTCGTCCTCGTGCTGTTCGGGGCGGTGGTCCAGATGGCCTCGTGGCTGATGAGCCGTGAGTACAAAGAGCCTTACGGAGCCCCTGCGGCAACGGTGGACTCAACGCCACGCGCCGCGGGACTGGCTGACGAAAAGGCTGACACAGAGGCGAGGGCCAAGGCGAAGCTGTACGAGGAGGCCGAATATCGGACCTTTCCAGTCGTTGGGAGCCGCGTAGCCATTTGGTCGGTCGCGCAGCTCCACCTGCTGTTCGCGGCGTTCGTCCTTGCCGTTCCGCTGTTCGCATTCATCATCGAGGTGATCGGCTACAAGACCGGAGATCTTCGATACGACAAGCTCGCGCACGAGTTCACGAAGCTCCTGTCCGTCTCCTTCTCGCTCACGGCGACCTTCGGCGCGTTCCTGACGTTCATGCTCATCGCGCTGTACCCGAAGTTCACGAACTATCTGATGAGCGTGTTTTCTCCCACGTTTCTCCCGTACGTACTGCTCTTCTTTGCCGAGGCGGGTTTCCTCTACACCTATTACTACGGCTGGGGGAAGTTCCATCCGCTGGTCCACCTTGGTTTAGGGCTCGGCCTGAACCTCGTGGGTACGGCGATCATGTTCATCGCCAATGCCTGGCTGACGTTCATGATGTCGCCGAACGGGGTCTCGGATACGGGGGCGGTGATCTCCGTCATGGACGCGGTTTACAACTTCACGTGGATGCCGATCAACGTCCATCGAGTGATCGCCAACGTCGCGTTCGGCGGATCGGTCGCGGCCGCTTACGCGGCCTTCAAGTTCCTCCAGGCGAAATCCGACGAGGAGCGCGCGCACTACGACTGGATGGGTTACATCGGGAACTTCGTCGCCATCAGCGCCTTCCTTCCGCTTCCCTTCGCCGGATACTGGCTCGCGAGTGAGATCTACGCCTATTCGCAGACGCTCGGGCTCACGATGATGGGCGGAGCCTTCTCATGGCTCTTCATCATTCAGGCCGTTCTGATCGGGAACCTCTTCCTCGCCGCCAACTTCTATCTCTGGCTCGGGATGGGACGTGTCGAGGAAGCGCAGCCGCTGCAGAAGTTCGTCAAGTACCTGCTCATCGCGATCGCGATCTGCTTCGCGGTCTGGGCGACACCGCGATCGATCATCGCGACGGTCTCCGAGCTCCGGGCGATGGGCGGATCGGCACACCCCGTTCTCGGCTTTCTCGGCGTCATGTCCGCCAAGAACACCGCCGTGAACATCCTGATCCTCACGACCTTCATGAGCTTCCTCCTCTATCGCCGGACAGGGAAGGTCGCCACGGTGCCGTGGGCGAAAACGGGCCATGCGGCGCAGCTCACGATCTTCGCCGCCGCCGCGATCTTCGTCATCTTTCTCGGCGTCTACGGGTACTTTGTCGAGGCGAGCGTCAGGATTGGCCTGTCGGTGCCCCAGGTCGGTTCGGTTCTGTTCGCGATGGTGGCCATCACCGCGATCGACATCTTCCTCTTCCGCGGCGCGAAGACGGCCGCGGTGCGCTGGGGAAGGGTCCCGGCCAGTTCCCAGTACGTGCTGATTTTCATCGCGGTCACGTTCACGTGGCTCATGGGACTCATGGGCTACGTTCGCTCCGGGCTCCGCCAGCACTGGCATGTCTACGGCGTCATTCGGGACAACTCGCCCGACGCGTTCACGCCCACCCTCGGCTTCGCGACGCAGGTTGTCTCGGTGACTGTGCTGATCTTCTTCTTCCTGATCGGCTTCGTGTTCTGGCTCGCGAGCCTGCACGAGCGAGCCGAGCATCGGGCATATGCGCCATCACCCCGGAAAGGGCCGCACACGGGCGTGGACGTGGTTCTCGATGGCGCGCGCCTCTCCGCGCCGAACGTCGAGGGGCGCACCGGGCTGTCATGACCATCCCGCTCGTTGCCCGGATTGGCGTTCTCGTCCTCGCGACGACTGCGTTCTATGGCTACGTCGGCCAGATGGTGCCGCAAAGCGAAGTTCAGCCTCCCGAGGAGATCGCCATCAGAGCCGACCTCACGACGCCAGAGATGGTCGAGATCGGCCGCGAGATCGCTGACGGTAAGGGCCTGTGCCGGACCTGCCACACGATCGGCCAGAGCGGTGCGCTCCGGTTCCCCGACCTCGCTGGAGTCGCCGGTCGCGCGGCGGAGCGCGTCCAGGGCCTGAGCGCTCTCGACTACTTCGCCCAATCGCTGTACGAACCTGACGCCTTCGTTGTGCCGGGATTCAATCCGGGGATGCCGACGATCAACAGGCCCCCGATTGGCCTGACCGATCAGGAGATCCTCTGCGTGATCGCGTACCTCCAGTCTCTTGGCGGCACGCCGACGGTCACGCTCCAGACGAGCCACCGCTACTACGCCGCCCCCGCCACACCGGGTGCGGCGCCGCCTGACGCCGCGGCAGGCGCACCCGTTACGACGCCGGCCGCACCGGGCGTACCGGGTACCACGCCGGCCGCTCCGGGCGCTCCGCAGAAACCCGAGCCTGGCCAGCCGTTGCCTCTTACCCGGCCACCAGCCGAGCCGGCTCCCGCGGCCCCTGCGAGAGGAGCGGTCACACGATGAACATCCTCGTCGTCGTCGCGGTTGTTGCCGCGTTCGGGCTTCTCCGCTTTCGTCGGGCCAACCTGCTGTTGTGGGCCATCGCCTGGTGGGCGGGGATTTACGTCCTGCTCCGATTCGGATTCACGATCCCGATTCCCGCCTCCGTCATCTCGATCTACATGGGAATTGTCTCTCTCGCGATCCTGGCGTACATGTCTTCCAGCCAGGAACGCCGCGAAGAGGTCTCCCGCCCGCTCATCCGGTTGATGACCGAGAAGCGGTACACCGCGCTCCTCGCCGCAACGGCGATTGCCATACCGGCGCTCGCAGCCGCGAACGTCTACGTCAAGTTGAATGTCCCCCTCGAGCCTCCGTTCTTTCCGCGAACGATCCATCCTGCATCGCCTTCCGAGATCAGGGTTCACGACAAGACGATCCCGATCGACGCTGGAGACAACCCCTTCAGACAACTCGAAAGATCGAATCCGGAAGAGTTCCGCAGGCACGTAGAAAACGGGCGCCAGGTCTACTACCGGAACTGCGTCTTCTGCCACGGCGACAACCTGGGGGGCAACGGCATGTTCGCGCATGCGTTGAACCCGATCCCGACCAATTTCGCCGACGGGCAGACGCTCCCGAATCTCAGTGAGACGTTCCTGTTCTGGCGAATCTCTAAGGGAGGACCGGGGATGCCCGACGAAGGGGCGCCATGGGACACGGCCATGCCCGCCTGGGAGAAGTTCCTCAAGGAAGAAGAGATGTGGGACGTGATTCTCTTTCTCTACGATTTCACGGGCCAGAGGCCCGCTGTGCGCGCCCTGGAGGCCGCGCACAAATGATCTCCCGCCTGATGTCGCTGGGTTGTATCGCTCTCCTGCTCACCGTGTTGTCCGCGGGAACCTCTCAACTGGTGCGTACGCAGGGCCCAGACGTCGGGACCGAGGCGCAGCGGGAGTCAGGCAAGAACCTGTATCTCAAATATTGCTCGCAGTGCCATGGCGAGAAAGGCGATGCCGCGGGGTACGCCACGCCGCATCTGCTCCCTCGCCCTCGCGACTTCACGACAGGCAAGTTCAAGGTTCGCACCACCCCCAGCGGAGCGGTCCCGAGTCATCAGGATCTGGTCAACATCATCAGGCTCGGCATGCCCTACACCTCGATGCCTGCATGGCCCGATCTGTCCGACGAGGAGGTGTCGGATCTCGCCTACTTCATTACGACTTTCTCCCCCGACTTCTCGAACCCCGAGACTGTCCCGAAGCCAATGGAACTCCCGAGCGCGCCGAGCTCCACGGACGAGACCATCGCGCTCGGCAAGAAGCTCTACGAGGAAACCGGCTGCCTGAAGTGCCACGGCAACCTCGGTCGGGGCGACGGCCCTTCGGCCCCGACGCTGACGGACGACCTCGGCCAGCCAATACGGGCAGCAGACCTCACGCAGAGCTGGACCTTCCGAGGAGGATCGTCCCGCGAGGATATCTTCCGGACGATGACCACCGGGTTCAACGGCACGCCAATGCCGTCGTTTGTCGACAGCCTCTCGACAGAGCAACGATGGGCGATTACGGACTATATAGACTCGCTCTCGGGGAGCAACGGGCCTGGCTATACCAACCTCGTTGTCGCCAAGCCCGTTCAGGATCCGATCGACTTGGCGAAGGGCGCTGCGAGCTTTCAAGCCGCTCCTGTCGCCCGCTTTCCGATCATTGGACAGATCACGGAGCCCGGACGCTCGTTTCATCCCCCCACGACCTCCGTCACCGTTCAGGCGATCTACGACGTCGAGTCAATCGCCCTCCTCGTCCGCTGGCACGACATGAGCTCAGAGAAAACGGGGAAGAACGGACCATCGCTTCCTGTGCCGCCGGAAGAGGAAGAAGGGGCGCCGGTAGGAAGCGCCCAGAAGACCGAAGGGAGTCCATTCGGGGATGCGGAGGTGGCACCCGCCCAGACTCAAGCTGACCCCTTCGCCGAAGCGGCGCCAGCCGTCCCGCCATCCGAGTTCTCTGACGCCGTCGCGATCCAGATTCCTTCGCAGGTGACGACGGGCGCCCGCAAGCCCTATTTCATCTTCGGCGACGCCCAGAGCCCGGTCGATCTCTGGTGGTTCGATATGGCCCGCTCCGAACCCCTTCAGTTCACAGGCCGGGGAAGCGCGGACGTCGTGCCCAACGACACGGGGGATGTCACCGGCGTTGCGAGCTACGACCAGGGTGAATGGTCGGTCATCTTCAAACGGCCGCTTCGACCCGCCGCGGGCGCCCCGTTCGCCCCCGGGCAGTTCATGCCGGTCGCCGTCTCGGTCTGGGACGGGTTTTCGCGCGAGCGGGGCAACCGGCGAGGTCTCACGGTGTGGCAGTCTCTCTACCTCGAGCCGGAAGTGGTCTCGTCGGCCGTCGGCCCGATGGTGAGGACCGCCCTTATCTTTCTCGCCATCGAGCTGGTCGTGATCGGCTGGGTGCGGTGGCGTTACACCTCTCGCGGGCGAGGAATGCTCGGCGATGCGCCGAGCGAACCGGCAGCCACCAGAGCGTGAGCTGTCACGGGCTATCCGGAGGATCCGATGTACAAGAGCATCTACGTTCCCGTCGATAACTCAGACCACTCCAACCGCGCCGTCACCTGCAGCCTCGCGCTCGGGAAGGCGTTCTCGGCGAAGCTGGTCGGCTGTCATGTCTACGCGGCACAGCTGCACGACTATCGCTTCAGGCAGATGGAGTACACCCTGCCCGAGGAGTAC
>DATLLQ010000042.1:0-66332 GCA_035537775.1 Vicinamibacterales bacterium
TATTGGACGACGACCGCGCCTCCAAAGACGTTCCCCAGGCGATCGGCGGTCAGCGCGGCAGCCGTCGGACCGTCAAACGCGACGCGGCCAGCGCGAAGCAGCACCACCCGTCCGATCTCCGGAATGATTTCGTCGATGTGATGCGTCACGACGATCAGCGTCGTCCCCCCCTGGGCCAGGCGCCGGATTGATTCCATGAACCGGTGGCGCGCCACTGGATCCAGCCCGGCGGTGGGCTCGTCCAGCACCAGCGCCTCCGGCGTCAGGATCAGCGCCCGCGCGATCAGCACACGACGGCGTTCACCAGCCGACATTTCGTTGAGCGGTCTGTCAGCCAGGTGACTCGCCTCGACACGGGCGAGCGCTTCCCTGCCGCTGTCACGCATCTCGCCAGTGACCTCGTGATGCGCGAACACACCGTGGCTGCCGAGGAGGCCTGACAGTGCGACGTCCAGTCCACGCACGCGTCCGCCGGAAGTGCCCATCCCGAACCCCGCGTCGAGATCGCCGGTGACGACACCCAGGCGCGCGCGGAGTTCGGACAGATCCCACGAGGCCCGTCCAAAGAGTCGAAGCGGCGGGACGCCACTGTCGTTCGACCGCGGGCGATCCTCCAGAGTGAGCATGCGAATCAGCGACGACTTGCCGGCGCCGTTCGGCCCGAGCACAGCCGTATGCTCGCCGGCGCGCACTGAGAGGGTCAGGTTCTCGAACACGCGTGTTCGCCCACGGACGAGCGTGGCGTTCTTCAGTTCGATTACCGGATGCATGAGCTCATCTATTTGAGTTCAAAAGTGGTCGGTTGTGCTTGCGACGGTCCCGGCCCACCCCTAAGATTGAGTTCGCTCTCACTACATTCCAGGGGCTTCAAATAGTTGAACGGACGGGCTATTAGCGTATTGATTGCGACGGTGTGTCTCATCGGCGCGCCGGCTGTCGTTTCGCCAGCGTCGAAGGCATCTCGTGCGCGGGCGTCGGCGTCCGCCATGATGACGGTTGATGCCGCGAATACGGGCGGGATCTCAGCAGACGTCCTGAATATGGCGCTGAGCGCGACCGCGTGCGCCGTCAACTCGGGCGACATCGAGATGCCGCCCACGCTGACCGTGATCGACTACTCGCTGCCGTCCACCACGCCGCGCCTCTGGGTGTTCGAGGTGCCGAGCGGCCGGTTGCTGTTCAAGGAGCTCGTCGCCCACGGCAAGAACACCGGCGACAACATGGCCACGAGCTTCTCCGACACGGCGAACAGCCGGCAGTCGAGCCTCGGGCTGTTCGTCACGCGCCAGACCTACGTCGGCAGCAACGGGTACTCGCTGCGGCTCGCCGGGCTCGAACCGGGCTTCAACGGCAACGCCCTCGATCGTGCGATCGTCATGCACGGCGCGCCTTACGTCGATCCCGCAAACGCGAAGAAGCAAGGCCGCCTGGGCCGGAGCTGGGGCTGTCCCGCGCTGCGGCAGGCCGTCGCACGCGACGTGATCGACACCGTCCGCGGCGGCGGCGTGATCTTCTCCTACTACCCGGACGAGAACTGGCTCACGAAGTCGGCCTTCCTCAACTGCGATCGTTCGGACCGTTCGGTTCGTTCGGATCGCTTACGCGCGAACGGTTCGAACGTCTCGAACGAGTGAACGACCCGAACGTTTCGAACGATTCGAACGATTCGAACGATTCGAAACGACGCTACCTCCTTTTCATATTGAACCCCGTCAACATGCTGATGCGCGTGCCGTATTTCGACGGCACGATCGCCACGTTCACCGGCACGTTCAGGTAGCCGTGGCGAAAGGTGACGCCAGCGGCGATCGCCAGCGCTGAGCCGGCCGGCGAGAAGTTCGGCCCGATCCCGAACTCCGCTCCGCTGGCGTTGCGCATGCCGACGAGCCACGTGAAGCTCGGGATCTTCAGATCGTGCTCGAGCCCGCCGAGCAGCACGACGAACTCCGTCACCGCCGCCACACCGGTGTCCTTCCGGTAGAACGCGTGCTCGGCCTGCCAGCCGAACTGCGAAATCATCGGCGGCACGTTGATGCCGCGGCGCTCCGCGATGTCCTTGATCACGCCGTCGCTGAGCGCGGTGATACCGAACCTCGGCCCCGAAAGATTGACTTCCTGTGGTGACGGCGGCGGCAGGACGACGTTCTGCGCCGCGGCCGGCATCGCGCACGAAATCACGGCAACAACGGCAAGCACTGTGTAACGCATGTGAAGCACCTCCATGCGTCCATCGTCTGATTCCGCCCGCGTCGAAGTCCTGATGGAAGGGCTGAAAAACCCTGAACGCGAAACGTGCTTGATCACCAGGCCACCCGTACTGTATTACTGTAGTAGCACAGTCGTTCAATCGTGATTTTCCGAATCAACCCGCAATCCGGCGTCCCCCTCTATCTGCAGCTGATCGAGCAGGTGCGCCACGCGATTGAATCGGGGGCGCTGCGGCCCGGCGAACAGCTGCCGGGCATTCGCAAGGTTGCGGAAGACATGGTGATGAACCCCAACACCGTGGCCAAGGCGTATCGCGAGATGGAGCACGCCGGGCTCATCGTCCTGCGCCATGGCGCCGGGGCGTTCGTCGCCGGTCACCACCCAGTTCCCGAGACCCGCGCCGTCCAGCGCGCGCGCTCCGTCGTGCAGCGCGCCATCAGCACGCTGCGTGACCTGGGACTCGATGCAGGCGCGATCCGGCGCCTCGTCGAATCAGAGCTCGATCATCGGCTCGAGGAGACCAGGAAATGAACACTGCCTTGAAGGTCGACAACCTCGTGAAGACCTACGATCATCGCGCGCTCGATCGCATGTCCTTTCGGGTGCCGCGCGGCAGCATCTGCGGCTTCCTCGGTCCGAACGGCGCCGGCAAGACGACGACGCTCCGCATCGTCATGGGGTTTGCGTTTGCGGAAGCCGGATCGGTGGACGTGCTTGGCGGGGGTGCGATGTCGCCGCAGTTGCTTCAGCGCATCGGATTCGTTCCGGAGGTCAAGGAGCTCTATCCGTTCGCGCGTGCCGGCGAGATGATCCGGCTCACGCGAGGCTTCTATCCCCGGTGGGACTACCAGCTGGAAGCGGAGCTCCTCCGCGATTTCGATATTCCGCTGCGCAGCTGGTGCACCAAGCTGTCGAAAGGAACAAAAACGCGGCTGGCTCTGCTGCTCGCCGTGTGCCGCAACGCCGACCTTCTCATCCTCGACGAGCCGACCGAGGGGCTCGACCCGGTGGCCAGCGACCGCCTGATGCGCCTGCTCGTGCAGCAGGTCGCGGATCGGCAAGTCACGGTTCTGTTCTCCACTCACCAGTTGAGCGAGGTCGAGCAGATAGCCGACTACATGGTGATGGTCAACCACGGGCGCGCAGTGCTGGAAGGTTCCCTGGACGAGATCAGGCAGCGGCACCAGCGCGTGCGGATCGTGATCGACAACGACCGTGTTGAAGTGCCCGCCGCGTTCTCCGGCTGGCGTCGTGATGGCCGGTTTCTCACTGGCCTGTCGCACGAAGCGCCCGCGGTGCTCGCGGAGCGCTTCGCCGCGGCGGGCGTGACCGTGCTCGACGCGGAACCCGCAACGCTGAAGGAAGTGTTTCTCGCTCAAGCAGAGAAGTAGATGTATTCCCGTTCCCCGATCGCTGCAGTTTTCTACCGCCACTGGCTCGAGCTACGGCTCCAGACACTCATCACTTCCGTGGCGGTACTGATCGCAGGCGTGGGATACGGGTTCGGCGTGGCCGGGACGGCCGACTATTTCGCAACGAGTGGGAATCTGACGCAGCAGGTTGCCCGCTACGAAGCGATCCGCCAGATGGGGGTCGGTCCTGCGTTGATACCCGCGGCCATCCACGCCCTGGTCACCGCGTTCCTCGGGTTGTGGGCATCCGCGTCATTTTCAGGGGGCGGATTCGGAGGCAGCGCCAGCATGCGAAACAGCTCGATGCGCCATCCATCGGCCTACTTCACCGCGTCCCTGCCGATGTCGCGGGCCGAGGTGCAGCTGACTCGACTCGTCGCCGGATTTGGCAGCCTGCTGGCCGTGCTCGGCCTGTCTCTCGTCCTTCACGTGACCATCCTGCTCATCATCCGGCAGCCGGTTCCCTTGTTCGTGATGGCGGGAACGACGGTGATGGCCGCCATCGGCGGCCTCGGACTGATGGCCTTCGTTGGCCTCCTCACCGTGATCTCCTCTGGGGTGCTGAGCGGCCTGGTCATGTACGGCGTCGTCATGACGCTCTGGCTCACGAATGCCGGATGGGATCGAACGGTTGACTTCGTCCAGCCGCGGGCATCGTTGTTCGGCGCCGCCGTTCTGGCGAGCGCCGCGATGGCTGCCCTTTCCGCTGCCTTCGCACGTCGAAAGGACTTGTGACGTGATCTGGTATCGCCACTGGCTCGAGATGCGGGCCGCCGTGATGGCGTCGGTCCTCACCGCCATAATCGGAAGCTTTCTCCAGGTTCGGGGTCTGCTCGGCGAATCCGGCGCCACCCTCGCTGCGCGTGCCGACCGGAGCCTCTTCTCGGCTCTGACGGGCTCGTTCGACACACCACAGATCAACCTGATCGCGTTTCATGAGGAGTTCACCTGGTACGCGATTCTGCTGCTGTCGTACATCCTGTCGGGCGATGGTCTCAAGACGATCTCTCACTGGACGGGCCTTGGACTCCCCGGCGCGACGCAGTTCACCTTGTCGCTGCCCGTGTCGCGCCGCCGCGTCGTCATCACGCGCATTATCTCGACCTATACCGTTGGCGCCGTGGCACTCTTCGCCATCGCCGCAACGAACGCAGCCGCATTCTCAACCACTCCTCACGCCGTCCCGCTCGTACCACTGCTGCGCGCCAGCGCCTTTGCGTCGCTGCTCGTCCTGTTCTGGTCATCGATGTTCGTGATGCTCACCGTGATCCTCGGCAAGGGATGGGGCACGGCGATGACGGCCATCGCCATGATCGTCAGCACACCTGCCGGCATGTATGGAATGTCAGCATCCGCCACAGGTCAGCTTGAAGTGGGCCTGCTGCTGCTCTTCGGGGTAGTCCTTGGGTTCGTGCTCGCCGGAACGATTGCGGCGGCGGTCTCAGAGGAGATTTGACAGCTATCAACCGCCAACCACCAACGGTATAGTTCTCCCCCTTACGGAGGAGCTATGCCGAAATATCTGCTGAAAGTGTCGTACACCGCCGAGGGTGTGAAGGGTGTCCTGAAGGACGGCGGATCCGCCCGCAAACGCGCCGCTGAGGCCGCCGTCAAGAGCACCGGCGCCACCCTCGAGTCGATGTACTTTGCGTTTGGCGACGACGACGTCTATTGCATCGTCGATGGGCCGGACAACACCTCGATGGCCGCGGCCTCGCTGGCGATCGGCGCCAGCGGGCTCGTCAAGGCCAAGACCGTCGTCCTGCTGACACCCGAAGAGATCGATCAGGCCGCCAAGAGATCGGTCATCTACACGCCACCTGGCAGGTAATTGCCACGTCGGTCCAAGGAATCTGACGTTTGTCGGTCCGGGGATCTGACGCATGTCGGTGCAACACGTCTGACGCTTGTCGGTGCAAGGGGTGCAGATGCAAGCGCACCCATCGCACCGCAGCGTCAGTAGGTCACGCGATACACGAGCCAGTCCTTCATCCACGTCGCCTGACGGCGGTGATAGAACTCGCGTGCGAGGGTATTCCAGTCGAGCACCTGCCATTCCATCCGGCCGCAGCCCCGTTCGGCCCCCAGGGTTCGAACGTGATCGAACAGCATCGAGCCTGCGCCAGTCCGGCGAGCACTCTCCAGCACAAACAGATCTTCGAGATACATCGTGGGCTTCGCGAGGAACGTGGAATAGGTGTGAAACCACGTCGCGTAGCCCACTGCCCTGCCGTCTGCCGTCAAGGCGAGCGCCGCCTCGAACCGGGGATGTGTTCCGAACGCATCCCGACGGAGCCGCTCGATGGCGGAGGAATCGGGTCGTCGCAGATGTTCGTAGTCGGCCAGCGCGTTGATCAGCGCGACAAACTCGTCAAATCGATCTTCAGCCAGCGAGACGACCGTCACACCGCGTCCTGCACCTCACGCAACGGCGTCGAAGTCCAGATTCTCCGTAATCCGCCGTCCGTCTGCCTTGAACGCATCCCGCAGCAGCACGATCCGGCGCTTTGCCTCGGCCAGGTCCTGCACGCCGAGCGTGATGTTCAGCAGGTCGATGTACCACGGCAGCTTCATCGGGTCGGTTACGTAGGTGTCAGCGATCTCACGCGCGATCGGCAGCGTCGTCTTCTTCGAGTTGTCGTGAACGTCGCGGTTGCCCGCGTTCTGCAGCTTGCTGTACTCCTCGCGCAGCAGCCGCTGGAACAGCTCGGGTGAGAACACGTCGCCGGCCTTCGCGCCGGTCTCGGCATCTGCGTCGGTGAGCTGCGCCTTCTTGTGCAGCCACTCCCACAGGATGCTGAGGCGAATCTCGCCGGTGGCCATGTCCTCCATCAGATAGAGAACGTCCTCGTTGCCGAAGAAGTCCGCCGGTTTCAGCGCGGCGGCCTGGAAGCCCTGCAGAAACGCGTTACCGTACTGCATGGCGACGCTCAACAGGTCACGCGCCCCGCGCACAGTCCGGGGCGCCGGTTCGAGCAGGGTCAGGCCCGCGGCGTCGTCGGCCGTGTAGGTCAGCGGCGGGAACGTGCGGCCCATCTGATTCGGCTGCCCCACCTTGTCCCACACCGGACGGACGATGTGGACCATCTTCCAGTGGGCGACCCACTTGCCGCTTGCGCCCTCACGCTGTTCGCGCTCGGCACCGGCCATGGCGCGTTCCATCGCCTTCGCGACGCCGGTCTCCGAGCCGACTGGAATGTTCGGCTCCATGCCCCCCTGCCAGAGCGCGTAGCGTCCGTTCTGGTCGGGCGTGTTCATCGCGCGGCGCACGCGGTCCTCGTAGTTGCGCATGTAGCCGTAGGTCATCGTGATGGCGTCGATGTTCGGGTTGATGAACGACGGGTCCCACGCCAGCGCGTCGGCGACGCTGTTGATGTAGTCCCAACGGCCCGTGTTGAAGCCGACGAAGTGCTGGCCGAGCGCCGCGCGGATCTCCATCAACTGGTAGACGGCTTCGAGCTGCTCGACGAGCACGTAGACCTTGACCGTCCCGATCGGCAACCCGACGTGACGCTCGAGCGCGGCGATCATGTCGTTCCAGAGCGCCGCTTCCTCCGCCGTCTGGATCTTCGGCAGATACAGGACGATCGACGCGCCGGTCTCCCGCAGCCGCTTGTGGTTGTTGACGACGTACAAGGCCATGTCGACGATGGACGCGGAAAAACCGCCGCCGTCGGATCGGCGAACGTGGCGATCGTCGAGATGCAGGCCGCGGGCGCGGAAGATCTTCGTCGTGAAGTCGAGTTGTTTCTTCCAGTCGGTGATCGTTTCGCGTCCGAAGAATTTCTTCGCCCAGGCGTTCATTTCACCGGCCACTTCCTCGGCGACTGTGAGGAACATCGGGTCGCGATGGATGGCCAGCTTGAGGCTGCGCTGGTTGTCGAGCGACATCGTCTGGACCTGGCCGAGCGCGTCCTCGCCGTCGAACATCCAGCCGTCCGCGCCCGACAGGAGCGCGTAGGCGACGTTGCGGATGCTCTTGTCGATCGGCGCGCCCGGCTTGGCGCCCGGGCCGGTGCCCTGGATCCACTGCCGCTGCAGATCGGCTGGAATCTCGCTCCCGACGAACTTGCCGTCGCGTGCGTCCTGCACGCGGATATTGGTGCGCGCGATCGTCGCGTTCGGGTCAAGGAAGCCGATGCGCTGCCTGGCGGCGGCACGTGCCCGGCGCCGCTCGATGCGAGAAGCCATCACCGCGCGCCGGTCGTCGTCCAGCGGCGCGAGCGCCTTGATGGCTTCTACCGCTTCGGGCGTGTAAACGTCGGAATAGGCGGTCCGCGCCGCGCTGCGAATCTCGATCATCGGTTCCCTCTGACTGATCCGTCCCAGGCGTGGGACGCAACTGGCGATTATAGGACGGGAGGTCGCGACCCGCCCATTCAGGGGATGTCCACGCGAGTCGGAAGGGCCATGATCGGTTCAATGCACCGCGACGAGATGCTCCACAGCGCCGCCGACGCCAGTCTGCTGGACGCCTACTCCGCTGCTGTCATTCGAGCCGTCGAAGAGGTCGGGCCGGCGGTGGTTCGGGTGGAAGGACGTCAGGGTGGCGGATCGGGCGTCGTATTCACTCCCGATGGCTTCATCCTGACCAACAGCCACGTCGTTGGCGCGCTGGCTGATGCGACGGCGATCAAGGTCACCCTTCCAGACGGACGATTGTTGCCAGCGGACCTGATCGGCCGCGATGACGACACGGATCTCGCAGTGCTTCGCATTGACGGGTCACGCCTGCCCTGGGCGAGGCTTGGGGATTCGAAGGCCGTTCGCGTCGGCCAGGTGGCCGTGGCGATCGGCAACCCCTATGGATTCGATCACTCGGTCACGTCAGGAGTCGTCAGCGCGCTGGGCCGGTCGCTTCGCGCCCGCTCGGGCCGGTTGATGGATGACATCATCCAGACCGACGCCTCACTCAATCCAGGCAATTCGGGCGGCCCGCTCGTGACGACCGCTGGCGAGGTGATCGGTGTCAATACGGCGATGATCCTGCCGGCGCAGGGAATCTGCTTTGCCATCGCGAGCAACACGGTGCGGTTCGTCGCGTCACGGCTGATGCGCGACGGACGGATGCGGCGGAGCCGCATCGGCGTGGCCGGCCAGCAGACGACGATTCCCAGATCGCTGGCTCGCGCACACCAGATGGCGGTGACGTCAGGTGTGCTCGTCACTGGGATCGAAGATAACAGCCCAGCCTCGCGCGCCGGACTGCGAAAAGGAGACGTCATCCTCGGCTTTGGCGGAACGCCAGTCAGCGGCGTCGACGACCTGCATCGGCTGCTCACCGCCGAGCGCATTGGCTCGCCGGCACCGGTGATCGTGCTGCGCAACCGCGAGCGTCGTCAGCTGACAGTCATTCCCGGCGAATCACAGCGTAATTAGACCGCGCCGGACGGCGCGCCGCACCGCATCGGTCCTGTTCACCGCGCCGAGCTTTCCCGAAATCGTCGCCAGGTGAAACTTGACGGTCTGGTCGGAGATTCCAAGTCGGGCGGCAACGGCCTTGTTGGACAGACCCTCCGACACGAGCTCGAGGACCTCGATTTCACGCGGGGTCAACGATTCGACCGCAGGATCGCCATCGAGATCCGTTACCGGCGTCGCGGTCAACAGAAACGCATCTGCATCCACGCCCGATTCGCGCGCCTGTGCAAGCGAGCCGAACTCACCGACGATGTCCGGAACCGCGCTATCGATCTGTTCGGCGAGTTCCTGACGTTGTTGTGGAGAGCCTATGACAATGAGCCTCATGTGTCTGAGTTAACGAAGGTCTACGAAGGGCACGGTTCGACGCCGTTATCTCCTCTCGATGACCGCGATCGAAACATCCACCGGAGCTGTCCCGCGCAAAACCTTCGCCGCAACGCTCTTCCCGACTCGATCGCCAATCAGCAGATCGAACAGCTCGTCCGTCGACGCGAGGACGTGACCGTCGAGAGACAGCAACAGATCGCCGACAAGCAGCCCTGCCGTGTCTGCCGGCGTCCCGGGCTTGACGCCCACCACCAGCAGAGCCTGGTCCGTCTCGGCGACACCCTTCTGTCTGTCTGAGACGCGCGCGGGCTGGATCGCGATCCCGAGATATCCGCGCTTGAGCGAGCCACGGCGCAGCAACTCAGCCGCCTTGCTCCATGCGAGACCCGCTGGAATCACGACGCCGAGACCGCGAATGGAGGCCGCGGTCGTCATCCCGAGCAGCCGGCCGTCGGCTCCGAGCAGCGCGCCGCCCGCAAACCCCTCGTGCATCGGTGCTGACGTCCGGATGACCTGCTCGATGGCGCGCCTCCGGCCCGTGGGCAGCGGCCCGCCGATGACCGACACGAGACCCGCCGTCGCCGTGACCGCATTGCTCCAGGAGCGCGCGACCGCGACGGCGATCTCACCGACACGCGGCAGTTCACCGGCTGTCAGCGTTGGCAGACCGAGCCCGGGAACTTTCAGGACGACGAGGTGGGCGGCCGGATCGAAGCCCGCGACCTCAGCCTGAATGACCTCGCCGTCGGCACGGCGCACGCGCGGGTGCTCATCGCCTCCGACCGCCCGTGCGGTCGTGACCACCGCATCCTCAGCGAACACAAGGCCACTCGCCGGCCGTGCCTGGCCCTCGACCTGGACGACGGATGGCCCCACGCGCGCCACGATCTCGACAAATTGATTCGAAAGCTCATTCAGCATGGACCTATCGTGACAAGCTGGCGAGCTCCCCACATCACCCGTACGGTGAGGTTCAATCGGTTGTAGGATTTCCGCCGTGCGCGCCTTGTTTCTGGCATGCGTGGCGATTGTCTCCGTACTTGGGTGGGCTGCAGTCCGCGCACAGGCACCCGCGGGCGAGAAGGTATTCGCCGATCGCTGTGCATCCTGCCACTCTGGCGCAGCGGACTCCCGCGCACCGGCACCGGAGGTGCTCCGCACCCGTACTCCCCAGGCCATCGTCGAGAGCCTCGTCAACGGCGCGATGCGCGTGCAGGGCTCGCGAATGACGGGCGCCGATCGTCGAGCAGTCGCAGAGTTCCTGACGGGGAAAACGCTTGGCAGCGATGCGAGCAGCACAACGATTGGCCGCTGCGCAGCGGCTCAGCAGGCGGACCGCACAGGTGAGTCTGGCTGGCGCGGCTGGAGTCCTGGTGTCGAGAACGCGCGGTCTCAAACGGCGCAGCGTTCTCGCCTGAGCGCAAACGAGATCCCGAAGCTGGCGTTGAAGTGGGCGTTCGCGTTTCCTGACGCCTCCTCGGCATGGTCGCAGCCAACGGTGGCCGGCGGGCGGCTTTACGTTGGAAGCCAGAACGGCACTGTCTACGCCCTCGGGAAGGCGACAGGGTGTATCCGGTGGACGTTTGCCGCGGCCGGTGGAGTCCGCACGTCGATCACCATCGGCAACGGGGCAATCTACTTCGGCGACACCGCCGCGAACGTCTACGCCATCGACGAAGAACAGGGATCCGAGCGGTGGCGCCGCTCTGTCGAGAGTCATCCTCTGGCACGCATCACTGGTTCGCCAACGCTTCACGACGGCCGGATCTACGTGCCGACGTCGTCGTACGAGGAAGCGCAAGGGGCCGATCCGCAGTACGCGTGCTGCACGTTCCGCGGCAGCGTCACCGCGCTCGACGCCGCAACCGGCAACGTCCTCTGGAAGACCTACACGATCGCGCAGGAGCCACAGCGGCGCGGAACGAGCACGGCCGGCGTTCCGCTCTGGGGACCTTCGGGGGCAGCGATCTGGTCGGCGCCAACTGTTGACGCGCGACGTGGGCTGCTCTACGTCGCCACCGGCAACATCTACAGCGGCCCTCCTCATCCGGCAGGCAACGCGATCATCGCGCTCGACCTGAAGAGCGGCGCCGTACGGTGGTCGAAGCAGCTCACGCCGGGTGACGTCTACATCAGTAACTGCCGCGCGGGGAATCCGAACTGCCCCGAGACCAACGGTCCGGACTTCGACTTCGGCAGCCCGCCGATGCTCGTGCACACGGGCGCCGGCCGCGATCTGATCGTCGTCGGACAGAAGTCCGGCATCGGCTGGGCGCTCGATCCGGAGAAGAACGGCGACGTCGTCTGGGAGTACCGCGCCGGCCGCGGCGGCGTGCTCGGCGGCATCGAATGGGGCTCAGCCGCCGACGGCGAGCGGGCCTACTTCGCGGTCTCGGATATCCTGCTGCCTCAACCCGGCGGCCTCCATGCCGTGACGCTCGCGACAGGTCAGCGAGCCTGGTTTGCGCCGCCGCGTCCGCCAGCGTGCGGTACCGGCCGAGGCTGCAACGCCGCGCAATCCGCGGCCGTGACGGTCATTCCCGGGGCCGTCTTCTCCGGCTCGAACGACGGCGCATTGCGCGTGTATTCGACGACCGATGGCGCTATTCTCTGGGAGTTCGACTCGAACCGCGAGTTCACCACCGTCAACGGAGTTGCCGGGCGCGGCGCGTCGATGATCGGTCCGGGACCTGTGGTGGCTGACGGCATGGTGTTCGTCAGCTCGGGCTATGGAGCATTTGGCGGGCGGCCGGGAAACGTGCTGCTCGCGTTTGGTCTTCCGTAGTGTCCGGCTTCAGCCGGACCTGGGGTGCGCTGATGAAACTCAATTCGCTCGTCGCCGGACTCGTCGCGTCGCTGACTGTGATCGCCATCGGCCACGCCCAGCAGCAGAACCGCGCTTCAGCCACCGACGCGAACGCGCCGACGTTCAGCAAGGACGTCGCGCCGATCATGTTCAACAAGTGCGCGAGCTGCCATCGCCCCGGCGAGGTCGCGCCAATGTCGCTGCTCTCCTACGCCGATGCGCGCCCGTGGGCCGGCGCCATCCGTCAGAAGGTCAGCACGCGCGCCATGCCGCCGTGGCACGCCGATCCCGCGCACGGCACGTTCCGCAACGATCTGCGGCTGAGCGACCGCGAGATCGACACCCTGGTCCGCTGGGTCGACGGTGGCGCGCGAGAAGGCGACCGCGCGGCGCTGCCGCCGCTGCCGAAGTTCCCCGAGGGATGGCAGATCGGTGCGCCGGATGCCGTGTTCGAGATGACACAGGACTTCGAGATACCGGCTTCAGGCGAGATCGCCTATCAGTACTTCGAGGTTCCGACCAATTTCAAAGAAGACAGGTGGATGCAGGCTGGTGAAGTGCGAGCGGGCGATCGCGCCCACGTGCACCACATCATCGTCTACGTGCGCGAGCCTGGACGCACCGCGCGGCCGAACGTCGTTTCGGTGAGGCCAATCCTCAATAACAGCTCAAGCCTCGCCACGGCGCCGCAGGCAGCGTCATCGGCAACAGCCGAACGCGTGGCGGCTGCGGCGGCGGCCCTGGCCAGTCGCCAGGGCGGAGGCGTGGCTCAAGGTGGTGGACGGCCGCCAGGCGGCGGCGACGCGATGCTCGTGAACTGGGCCGTCGGCGAGGACGCGCCTATCCATCTGCCCGGCACGGCGAAGCGGATCCCGGCCGGATCGACCCTCGTCTTCCAGGTGCACTACACGACGAACGGCAAGCCCGGACGCGACCGCTCGAGGCTCGGGCTCGTCTTCGCCAAGCAGCCGCCGGAGAAGGAAATCCGTACCGGCCTGATCACCAACGCCGTGTTCGCCATCCCACCGGGCGAGGGCAATCACTCCGTCGAAGCGGAAGCCACGTTCAGCGAGGACGTGAAGATTTACAGCATGCATCCGCACATGCACCTGCGCGGGAAGGACATGACCTACACCGCGACGTATCCCGATGGCCGCAAGGAGATCCTGCTGCGCGTTCCGAAGTACGACTTCGGATGGCAGACCGATTACTGGCTGTCGAACCCGCTGACGCTGCCGAAGGGAACGAAGGTCCACGTTGCCGCCCACTTCGACAACTCGCCGGCGAATCGGGCAAACCCCGATCCGAAGGCGACGGTCCGATGGGGCGACCAGACGTGGGAAGAGATGATGATCGGCTTCTTCACCTACACGGTGGAGTCCACGCCTGCCAATACACAGCAGGCGCCACTGCTCCGCTAGCAGAAGAACCAGGTCAACTCCCAACGCCCAAACCCCAACTCCCAACGGGGAGGTGAGGCCATGGCCATGAACATGCTCATGCCCATGGCCCCATCTACGTGGGTACCCTCTAAGCCATTCGATTTACGCGAGCGTTTGTTCGAATTTGGTCTGTTGACGATTCGAGTGGTGCAGTTTCTGCACACTCGTGGACCAATCGGCGTAGCAGTTTCTTCACAAATCCTGAGTTCGGGGACATCGGCAGGAGCGAACTACGAGGAAGCCGATGACGGCACCAGCCCTCGCGATTCGCTCGCCAAGAAAATGATCGTCCTGCGCGAACTCAAGGAGTGCCGCTGGCGGATGCGCCTTGTGCGGGCTGCGGGCATCCTGACGCCCGCTCAGGATCCTGTTATCAAAGAAAGCGACGAACTGGTGAAGATAGTCGCAGCCGTGATCCGCAACTCGAAGAGCGACTCGAACTAAGATGCGGTCCCTCTTTGGGAGTTGGGAGTTGGGTATTGGAAGTTGACCCCTACTTCCCCTGTTCGGCTTTCCTCGCCCCGCTCAGAATATTCCTCATCGAGTTGTTCCCCTCGTGGCACGCGTACTCGAAGAGCGAGTCGTCCGGCTGTGCCTCGAGCGTGATCGCCGCGGTCCACGGCTTCGTCCACGTCTGCGGATCGTCGACCGTAACCTCGTAATGCAGCCCGTCCCGATCGCGGCGGAAACGCTCGATCAGGTGCAGCGTCTCGCCTGACCCCCGATAGCTCGTCTTGTCGCTGAAGTTGGTCGTGTCGACGACCAGCGTGTCGCCGTCCCAGCGTCCTCTGGAGTCTCCGTCGTAGCCGCGAATGGCCCGGCCGACGTGCGTCGAGCCCGCAGCGGGCGAAGTCGAGGGGCCGATTGGAATCACGCGCGTGGTGTGAATCATCTCGTAGGTGATCGCCACGGTTCCCGGTCCCTGGACAATGCGGATGTTCGCGTTGTAGACGGTCGGGAAGATCGCGGCGGGGACACCGCGCGTGATGCAGCGCTCCCAGAGGCTCAGATCCTGCGGCCCCGCGTAGGCCGGCGTGGCGCCGAAGGCTCCGAGCCCTGCGAACGTGCCGGCATCGCCGCCACGGCCGCGGCCACCGCGGCCGCGTCCCTGCACGGTTGGCGGAATGCGGCCGTCCGGCGGATCAATCACCAGCGATGTGCGGCGCGACGTCTTCCCGCGTTCGAGCCAGTGCGGTGGCGGCGACGTGGCCGATCCGACAGCTCCAGCGTTGCGCGTGTCGGCGCTGAACACGTCGAATTCCGAGGAGTCTGACTGGAGCTGCGTTGCCGTCTGCTTCTGGCGCTGGGCAAATTCGGTGTCGGTGAGGAACTTACGATCGCCGTACTGCGCGTTCCGCTCGAACGGGACGCTCAGTTCGGACTCGCTGCTCCAGGTGCCCTGCAGATCCGGATCGCCCCAGGGCGTCAGGGGACCGCCACGCTGCGCCGACACGACGCCTGCCATCACTGCCGCAACGACGAGCGCGACCACGAGTGTCTTCCGCATCATTTACCTCGAGCCGCACGATCCGGCGAGAGAGCCGGACGCGACGTTCTGGTTACTGAATCAACATGGAACGGCCGGCGGCGGGGACACGAGACCCCTTGTACAACGACGCGAACAGCGTGGCCACACGACCGTCGCCGCGCAGGGCATCAAGCTTTGGATCGACGTTCATCGCATACAGAGGCGCGGCGTTCTCGGCGCACGCACGTTCCAGCTCCACGAATGCCGGCTGACGATGCCCGAGGGCAGCCCGGAACACCGCCATATAGTAGGCGTCGACGTACTCCGATCGCCGCAGTTGCTCCAGGCCCTCCAGAATCGGCGTGGCGCGACTCTTGAGGCCCATCGCCGCGAGGCATGCGCCTTCCAGCGCGCGCAGCCACGGCAGGTCCGGGCACATCACCGAGGTCAGCCGGTATTGCGCGAGGGCTTCGTCGAGCCGTCCTGAAAACTGCAGCGCCTGCGCGTAGGCGGCGCGCGCCACCTGCAGGTAGGGATGCAGTTCCACGGCCTTCGCACCGAGCACCGTTGCCAGGTCGAACTCGCGGCGCCACACGTGGAGATCGACCTCGATCGTGGCAAGGGTCGGCAGGAGTGGCTCCGCCCGGTACGCCCGGCGGACGAGCTCCAGCGCGTCGTCGAGACGGCCGAGCGTGGCATGGAGCATCACGCTCCGCACGTAGGTCGAGCCGAACTCCGGCTTCGCCCCGGCGGCGCGGGCGTACTCGGCCTCGGCTTCGACAACGTTCCGCTCGAACAGGTGCAGGCCCTGCGCCCGGTTGCAGTGCAGCTCGCCGGTCCAGCCGCCGGCGGCCACGGCCTGCTCATGTGCGTCGAGATACTTGGGATACACCTCGAGCGGCGGTCGCATCCCGAACGTGGCGAGCATCAGATAGCACGTCGACAGTCCTTCATAGGCGCGGAAGTCGCCGGGACAGTCCTCGGCCGCCTGCCGGAAGCACTCAATCGCCCGCTCGGCTCCTTCGCGCGTGCGCCGGCTCCAGAAGTGCCATCCGCGCCGGATCGATTCTTCGGATGAGGGCACGTCGAGCGAATAGCCCTCCTTGGTACGGTGGGTGATCCAGCGTCCGAACTCACCGAGGCTCTTGCGCACTTCGGCGACGGTCACGTCCACCGTGTGACGTGAGACGAACGTGCCCTCCCACGCCTCGGCCATCATCTGCTCGTAGCCGACGGTGTGCCCACGATGCTGGACGAGCGAGCGCAGGACGCGACGCGCCTGTGGCCGTAGCCGGATCTCCGCGCCGTCGCGGAGCAGCCGCATCTCTGACATCTCGAACGCGAACGGACCGAAGGCGGCGGCTCGCATGGAGTGAACTGACGAGCGCGAAAGTAGACCCTTTCACTCCTGCGGTCAAGCCGTCTCAGCCTGTAATTTGACGGAATTTTGATCGCCGTCGCTTTGACTGTTTTTTGCGCCGCGGTGCGCCGTCTCCCACCCTAGAATCCGCCCGCGCGGCGCGGCCTTTGGGCGCGCGAAAGGAGAAACCGCATGCGCGGCCTGCCGTTACTGGTGCTCGTCCTGATCGTCCTCACTCCAGCGCTGAGCTTCGGGCAAGGCTCGATCACCGGCGTTGTCAGAGACTCGTCCGGCGCGGTGCTGCCGGGCGTCACCGTGGAAGCCTCGAGCAGTGTGCTCATCGAAAAGGTGAGGACCGCTGTAACCGACGGCAACGGCCAGTACCGCATCGTCGATCTGAGAGCCGGCACCTACGGCGTCACCTTCAGCCTGCCGGGCTTCAGTGCCTTCCGCCGCGAAGGCGTCGTCATCGAAGGCGCCTTCACCGCAACGGTCAACGCCGACATGAAGGTCGGCTCGCTCGAGGAAACGGTCACGGTCAGCGCTGAGTCGCCCGTCGTGGACGTGCAAAGCGTCAGGCGCCAGATCACCATCGACAGCGAGCTGATCAGCGCCCTCCCCGCGGCGCGCTCCTATGCGAGCCTGATGCAGCTCATGCCCAACACCGTCACCCAGGCGGGCGGCGCCATGGATACGCAGGTCGTGCCGGGAATGGTGGTGTTCGGCGGGGCCGGCGGGCGGAGCAACGAGGGACGCCTGAACATCGACGGGATCAGCGTCGGCTCGGCATTCAACGGCGCCGGCGTGTCGTCCTACATCGCCGACATCGGCAACGCGCGCGAGGTGACGATGATCACGTCGGGCGGCCTCGGCGAATCCGAAGGCGGCGGGCCCTCGCTCAACGTCCTGCCACGGGAGGGCGGCAACACGCTCAGGGGAACGTTCTATGCGGCCGGCGCAGGCGGCCGCATGCTCGGCAACAACATCACGCCGGAGCTGGAGGCGCGCAATGTCACGGCACCGAATCGGTACCGCAAGCTCTGGGACTTCAACGTCGGCGTCGGCGGTCCCATCCTGCAGGATCGGCTCTGGTTCTTCGGCACCGTGCGCAACGAGGGCAGCGAACGGACGGTGACCAGCATGTTCGCCAACGCCAACGCCGGCGACACGACGAAGTGGACCTACGTCGCGGACAGGAGCCGCCCGGCCATCAATGCCGCATCCTACCGTCCCATCACGCTGCGGCTGACGTCGCAGGCCACGTCGAAACACAAGATCACCGGCTTCTGGGACGAACAGCGGCCGTGCGAGGGAGGGGCCGCTCCAGGGTTCAGCGGCAACGCATGCCGGAAGTCCGGCGACGGTGAGATCTTCGGCGGCTCCACGGCCCCGCCTACCCCGTCGGCCAGCGCAACGGTCGCACCCGAGGCGTCGGCCTACCGCGACTACGGGAACCGCGTGGTCCAGGCCAAGTGGACCGCGCCGATGACCAACCGCCTGCTGTTCGAAGCCTCGTACGGAACCTACCGCAGTCGATGGGGCGGCGACACCATTCCTGGACTCGGTACGGAGCGTCTGATCAGGGTCGTCGAACAGTGCGCGCAGGGATGCGCGGACAACGGCGGCATCCCCAACCTCACGTATCGGTCCACCAACTGGGCGTCGAACGTGAACTGGAACACGCAGTGGGGGGCAACGATGTCGTTCGTCACCGGCACCCACAGCGTCAAAGCCGGCTACCAGGGTGCCTGGCTGTACGACAACCGCAAGAACTTCACGAACGAGGAGTTCCTGCAGTACCGCGTGAACAACGGCAAGCCGGACCAGATCACGCAGTCGATTGCCAACTTTCAGACGCGCCAGCGTGTGCGCTCGGACGCGTTTTACGTGCAGGAGCAGTGGACGCGCGGACGGGTCACTCTGCAGGGTGCGCTGCGGTACGACCACGCCTGGAGCTACTTCCCCGAGCAGACCGTTGGACCAGTCCGCTTCTTCCCGACGGCCGTCACCTACCCGCACACGGAGGGCGTGAAGGGGTACAACGACCTGTGGCCGCGAGGCGGCGTCGCCTGGGATCTGTTCGGCACCGGCAAGACGTCGCTCAAGGTGAACTTCGGACGCTATCTCGAGGCGGCCCAGAACATGGGGCTGTTCACCGCACTCAATCCGACCGCTCGCCTGCAGTTGACGACCACGCGGACCTGGACCGATTCGAACACGAACTTCCGCGTCGACTGCGACCTGCTGAACGCCGGGGCGCAGAACCTCAGCGCGTCGGGCGGTGACGTCTGCGGCGGCAGTTCGAACGCGAACTTCGGCACGCAGGTCTTCGCCTCGACGCTCGATCCCGAGCTGCTCTCCGGGTGGGGCGTGCGCAGCGGCGACTGGCAGTTCGGGGCCTCCATCCAGCAGGAGGTCCTGCCGCGTGTCGCCGTGGAGGTCGGCTACCAGAGGCGCTGGCTGGTGAACTTCTTGGTCACCGACAATCTCGCCCGCGCGACGGAGGACCACACCGAATTCGGCGTCAACATCCCGCTGGATCCACGGCTGCCCGGCGGCGGCGGGGGCGTGCTCACCGGCCTGTATAACGTGACGCCGGCCGCTTCCACGCGGCTCAATGACAACTTTCAGACGCTGTCGGACCGCTACGGCAGCCAGACCCAGCTCGCGAACTCCATCAACATGAACGTAACGGTGCGCCCGCGGTTCGGGCTCGTCCTGCAGGGCGGTTTCAATACGGCGAAGACCGACAGCGACTACTGCGAGATCCGGCGCGCCGTGCCCGAGTGGTCGGTGATCCTGGCGCAGTCACCGGTGAACCCCTGGTGCGACACCTCCACCGGCTGGGTCTCACGCTTCACCGCGGTCGGCTCGTATGTCATCCCCCGCATCGACGTGCAGGTCGCCAGCACCGTGCGCAGCGATCAGGGGGGCGACCTGGCGGCGAACTGGGTGGCGCCAAACTCGGCCACGGTGGGCCTCAACCGGGCGTTCGCTGGTATCGGCGGCAACACCATCACGGTCAATCTGATCGAGCCCGGCACGTTGTACGGGGATCGGGTCAACCAGTTCGATATCCGGCTTGCGAAGATCGTCCGGGTGGGACGCATGCGCGCCAATGTCGGCTTCGACCTCTACAACGTGGGCAATTCGGCGCCGGTGCTGAGCTACGACCAGAGCTTCGTGCTGCCGACGGCCGCCAACCCGCAGGGCACCTGGCTGCGGCCGACGTCCGTGCTGCAGCCCCGGTTCGCGAAATTCAGCGTGCAGGTGGATTTCTAAACGGTCCGCCGCCGGCGGCGCCTGTCCTACGGCTGCCCGCAGGTTGCGTTCGCTCCCACGCAGGCGCACGCGACCTCGGCACCAGTCTTGTGGGGCAGGTTCCGCCGGAGGCGGACCTGCTTCCTAGATCTCGACTCTCCCGGTGCTGTCGCCGAACTTCTCTGCCGGGACCTGCATCTTGTCGAGCATCGCCAGCAGCAGGTTTGCCATGGGCGTCTTCTTCGCGTTGCGAATGTGACGTCCCCCCTTGAGGCGGCCTGACGCGCCGCCGGCGAGGATGATCGGCAGATCGGTGTGATTGTGCTGGTTGCCGTCGCTCATCCCGCTGCCGTACAGCACCAGTGAATGATCGAGCAGCGTGCCGTCGCCGTCCGGCGTGGACTGCAGCTTGTCCAAGAAGTACTGGAAGAGCGCCACGTGGTAGGTGTTCAGCACCGCGAAGCGGTCCTTGTTCTGCTGGATGTTCGAGTGGTGCGACAGCGTGTGGAACGCATCGCGCACGTTGCTCTTCGGGTAGACGGCGCCGCTCAGCTCCTTGGCCAGCAGCAGCGTGGACACGCGCGTGATGTCGGCCTGCCAGGCGAGCACCTGGAGATCGAACATCAGCTTGATGTGCTCCTCGATGTCCGACGGGACGCCCGTCGGCGCCGCCGGCACCGGCAGGTCGGCTGAGAGCTGCTGCCCGGTCTTCTGGATACGCCGCTCGATCTCACGGACGTCGGTCAGGTACTGATCGAGACGCGAGCGGTCGGACGCCGGCAGCGTGCGCTGCAGCGTCGCCGCTTCTCCGAGCACCGAGTCGAGCAGGCTGATCGACTGCGCCCGCCGTGACTGGCGTTCCGCCGAGGTGTTGCCGTCGCCGAACAGCCGCTCGAAGATGACCTGCGGGTTGTTCTCCATCGGCAGCGGTGCATTCGTGCCCTGCCAGGAAATGGTGTCGCGATACGAGCAGCTCAGGCCGTCGCCGCAATTGAGGCTCGCTTCTTCGATCATCAGCTCGAGCGACGGCAGCGGCGTCTCCTGCCCGATCTTCTTCGCGATGACCTGGTCAACGGTGACGCCGAGCTCCGGCTTGGCGCCGGTCTTGGCGAACGCCCCGCTCAGATAGGCGGCCGCCGAGCGATTGTGGTTCGCCGTCGCGCCGCTTCCGTACGCGAGCGCGCACTCGAGATCGCTGATCACGTTGATGCGATTCTGGAACGCCTTCAGCGGCTGCAGAATCTCGGACAGCTCAAAGTTGGCGCCGTCGGTTGCCGGCGTCCACTTCGGCATGATCGCGCCGTGCGGAAAGTAGATGGCGCCAAAGCGTGTCGGCCTTACGGACAGGGCCTGCCTCGCCGAAGCGCGAAGCGCGGAGGCGGGCAACATTGAATCCAGGAACGGCAACGCCAGTGTGACGCCCGCTCCGCGCAGGAACGTCCGCCGCGACAGATGCCGTTTTGTCAGGAACGCCATCGCTTCAACCCTTCTTCACGCGTTTCTGGAACGCGTCGCTTTCCACGATGCCAAGCACGAGCGCCGAGAACCGGTTGCCTTCTTTCCCGGCCCGGCGGACGACCGTGCGAACCATCGGCATGTCGTAATAGTGCACCGGCCTGCCGAGCGCGTAGATGAATAGTTTCTCGGTCGCCGTGGTGACAAAGGCTTCCGTTCGGCTCAGCACGGCCTGGCGCAGGTCGACAGGCCCGGCGAGCGGTGTGCCATCCGCCAGCTGACCGGACGAGTCGATCTTCGACGGCCCGTCCATCTCCCGCCAGGCACCGATCAGATCGTAGTTCTCCAGCGCGAACCCGAGCGGGTCCATGATCCGGTGACAGGACGCGCAGACGGGGCTCGACCGGTGCAGTTCCAGCCGCTGCCGGAGCGTGGTCGTCTTGGCGATCTCCTCGCCCTCGCCCAGGTTGGTCTCGACGCCGGGCGGCGGCTGCGGCGGCGGCGCGCCCAGGAGGTTCTCGAGAATCCACTTGCCGCGCATCACCGGCGACGTTCGCGTAGCGATTGACGTCACGGTCAGCATGCTGCCGTGCCCGAGCAGGCCACGGCGCGGGCTCTTGGGCCCGAGCGTGACGCGCCTGAAGTGGCTGCCGCGGACATTGGGGATCCCGTAGTGCCGTGCGAGCCGCTCGTCGACGAACGTGTAGTCCGCGTCGAGCAGTTCGACGAGCGACCGGTCTTCCCGGACGATCGTGCCGAACAGCATCTCCGTCTCGCGGAGGAACGAACGCCGCAGGTTGTCGTCGAAACCTGGCGCCTCGGTCTGCAGGTTCGCCAGCTCGCGCAGGTAGAGCCACTGGCCGGAGAAGTTCTCGACGAATGCGCTCGCTTTCGGGTCCGCCATCATACGGCGGACCTGCCGCTGCAGCGTCGCCGGATCGCGCAGCCGGTTCTTCGCCGCCAGATCGAGCAGCTCGTCGTCAGGAATGCTGCTCCACAGGAAGAACGAGAGGCGCGACGCGAGCTCGGTGTCGCTGACGCGATACGTTGCGCCGGCGGCGACCCGCGCCGGTTCCACTTCGGTGCGATAGATGAAGCGCGGCGCCACGAGCAGGCGCGCCAGCGCTTCCTGCATCCCCGTTTCGAAATCGCCACGCGCGCGGCCCTGCTTGTAGAAGCCGAGCAGCGTATCGATCTCCTGCGCCGTCACGGTGCCGCGATAGGCACGGCGCGCGAGCCGCGAAAGGCTCGATCGCGCGCACGTCACCTCGTCTGCTGCCGATGCCGGCTTGCACGTCAGCACTCGTTTGCGGCTGGGCGTGTCGCCGGTGCCCGTCGGACTGTAGGGGCCCATGATCGAGACGTTCTGCACGCCGCCGCCGACGTTGAAACCGTTGTTGGCCGACCGGAAGTCAGAATAGGCGTCGTCCACGCCCGCTCCACGCTGCCGATCGACCACCGCAACGCCGATCGTGTGCGGGCCTGCGGTCACCGGGATGCGGAAGCGGCGCGTGTTCTGGGCCTTGACCTGTGCACCGTCGAGCGTCACATCGGCGGCCGCGGCGCCGCCGATCGTGAACTCGTATTCCGCGTCGAGCGGGAAGGTGTGGCTGACCACCATGCCGCCACGCGTGCCGAGCGGCAGCCCCTCGATGTGGCGATCCTGCGCCAGTGCCGGCGGCGCGGGATACACAACCTGCGACGGCGCCAGCGTGCGATCGCCGACCGCGAGACGGCTGATTCTCATCGCCGCCGAGACGTAACCCTGAATGAGCGATGGCGACACGCTGAGCGCTTCCGCGATGTTGTCGAACCCTTCGCTCGAACCGTCAGCTGGCAGCAGCCCCGACACGTCCACGTTTAGATCGAGCAGGTCGCGGATCGCGTTCGCGTACTCGGTGCGATTCAACCGGTGGAGCCCCGGAGTCTCCAGGCTCGCCTTCGGATCGAACGCGGCGTCGAGCCGCACTTCCATCGCGGCGGCAAATGCATCGAGCCTTTCGCGAGCCGGACGCGGCGAGCCGCTCGGCGGCATCATGCCGGTCTTGACCTTGCGGACGACTTTCTCCCAGCGCTCGCGATCGGACGCGATCTTCGTGAGCTCGGCGTCGAGCACCAGCCCGCCCGCCTTGGTGCGGTCGTTGTGGCACGTGAGGCAATACTGCTTCAGCAGCGCAGCATCGTCATTCGGCTGCGGGCTGGCTGCTGATGGCGTGCTCTGCGCGAGAGGCGCGCCTGACAAAGCGTGCCCCACCACGATCATCCACAGCGCCGCGACAAGAAGAATCTTCTTCACCATGGCTTACGGTGCCGCCGTCGGCCCCACGAGGCCCTTGATCAATTCCATGGACGACGTCTTGGGCTTCGCGGGATGGGTCGCGAGGAAGACGCCCTCGGCCCACGAGAAGGCCGTGCGCCCTTCCTTGTCCTTCGTGTCGAGCTTCGCGCCCTTCTCCACTAGAAACCTGATGATGTCGTCGGAGCCGCGGTTGGCCGCGCCCATGAGCGCAGTCAAGCCCATCGAGTTGATGGCGTTGACGTCGTTTCCGAGCTCGTGACAGAGCTTGACCGCCTCGAGACGCGCCGCGGGCCCCTCATCGAACGTCTGGTCGTAGACCCAGTTCACGCCGGCTGCCGCCATCAACGGTGTCGTTCCCTCGAACGTGCCGATGTTCGGGTCGGCCCCGTGCTTCAGGAGCAGCCGCATCACATCCAGGTCGGCGGCAAGGGCCGCCGTCAGGAACGGCGTCTGCCCCGTGAAGTCCACCCATGACAGCGATCCGGTAACCCGGAGGAATGCGCGCCTGATCGGCGGCACCTCTTTCATGCGGACGTTCACCTTCGCGCCGCGCTCGAGCAGCGTCGCGATGAGGCCGAGGAACGGCGCGCGATCGATGCCGTTGACGAACGTGGCGTTGTCCACGTCCATGTTCCGTGTCTCGACCGCCGCCCACAGTGGCGTGCGTCCGTACCAATCGGTTGCCTGGATGTTGGCGCCCTGCTCGATCAGGAAACGCGCGACGTCAACACGGTTGTTGACGATCGCCATGATGAGCGGCGTGATCGCGTTGGCATCGGTCTGTTCGATGTTGGCTTTCGCCGCGACCAGCAGCTGTGCCGCCTCGAGCCGGCCGTCGCGTGCAGCATAGAGGAGCGGCGACAGCGACCCGGGAATCGGCTGGCGCGATCCACGCGGCGGCAGCCCTCCGCGGACGATGCCGATGCCATGGCCGAAGCCGGGGACGGAATTCGGAAGAACCCACTGCGGCGTATTGCCTGTTCGGGTTTTCGCGTTGACATCGGCGCCGCGTTCGATCAGCAGCTTGACGATCGGCACGTGGTTCTCGCGGACGGCAACCATCAGCGCGGTCTGCTGGTAGGTCTTGTCTCGTGCGTCCACGACCGCGCCGCGATCCAGAAGCAGGCGAACTGAATCCAGCACGCCGACGCGCGACGCAATCATCAGCATCGTCTCGGCTGCCGGATCGACGGCGTTGGGATCCGCGCCGGCGTCGAGGAGCAGCGTGATGATCTCGGGATTGCCGCCGGTGACGGCCAGCGTCAGCGGCGTGACGCCGTAGCGGTTCGCCAGCTTCGAATCAGCCCCAGCGGACAGCAAGCTCCGCACCCTCGCGGCGTCATCGAGCCGCACCGCCCAGTGGAGCGGTGGCGTGCCCTGCGCGTCGGGCGCATTGACGTCCACTTTCGCGCTTGGCGCGACGGTGGACGCACCCGCCTTTGCGGCTTGCGGAAAAGCCGGCGCGGCAGGCGCCAGCAACACGAGCGAAACAAGCGCTTGAAGGCGCCACCGCATCAGCATATGACCGTAAATCCCAGATATAATCTCACGCTTACGTCTTCGGCCGGACGGCACTAATTTAGGAGGATTCGTATGAGCAGGTCTACCCGCAGGAGGCTCGGATTGGCTGCGTTTGGCGCAGTTCTGAGCGCCCTGCTTCTGGCGCTTCTGCTGATGCCGGGCGGTGTGCTTCAGGCGCAGCGCGGCGGCGCGCCGGCGGCGGATGGATACCTCGGCGGCGTCGTCCAGGGTCCGAATGGACCTGAAGCGGGCGTCTGGGTCATCGCCGAAACAAAGGACCTCGCCACCGGCTTCATCAAGATCGTGGTCACCGACGACCAGGGGCGCTACATGCTGCCTGAGCTGCCGGCCGCCAATTACAGCGTCTGGGTCCGCGGCTACGGTCTGGCCGATTCCAAACCGGTACAGAGCAAGCCGACGCCGACGGCGTTGACGCTGCGCGTGCAGGCCGCGAGCACGCCCCAGGAGGCCGCCAAAGTCTATCCCGGCGACTACTGGCTCTCGATGCTCGAGATTCCTTCCACGAAGGAGTTCCCCGGCACGGGCAATCCGCCGCAGGGCAATGGCCTCGGCGCGGGCATGACGACGCAGGCGAACTGGGTCCACACGCTGAAGTCGAACTGCAACTTCTGCCATCAGCTCGGAAACGGCATCACGCGCGACATGACGCACGTGTTCAAGGGCAAGCCCGAGCTGAAGACGCACGAAGAAGCGTGGGAATGGCGCCTCGGCGTCGGTGTCCGCGGCAGCCAGATGTACAACGCGATGACGTCGCAGGGGCAGGCGCGCACGCTCAAGGCGTGGGCCGACTGGTCGCGCGCGATCGAGAAGGGCGCCGTGCCGCCCGCGCCGAAGCGTCCGAGCGGCGTCGAGCGCAATCTCGTGCTCACGCTGTGGGACTGGGGCACCGACCACTCGTTCATGCACGACGAGATCACGACCGATCGCAACAGGCCGACGGTCAATGGCGGCGGACCGGTCTATGCCGTCTCCGCGGGACACGGCACACTGGTCGTCCTCGACCCCAAGACGCACAGGACCGAGGAGCTCGAGATCCCGACGCGCTCGCCGCGCGAGAAGGTGGCCTCACGGTTCCCGCGCCCGAACCGGCCGTCGTTCTTCTTCGGCGACACGCACCTCTGGTCGAACCCGCCGTACAACCCGGCGGATCCGCACAACCCGATGCTCGACAGCAAGAGCCGCGTCTGGCTGACGTCGAAGATCCGCGAGAACCAGAACCCGGCGTGGTGCACGGATCCGAACAACAAGTTCGCCGCCTGGTATCCAGTGAAGACCAGCGGCCGCCAGGCCTCTGTCTACGACCCGCGGACGAAGCAGTTCACGACCGTGGACACCTGCTACGCCACGCATCACCTCTACTTCGACAACGACGCCAACGAGACCGTGTACTTCAATGAGCTGTCGGGACCGCTCGTCGGCTGGGTCGACACGAAGGTCTTCGACGAGACGAAGGACGAGCAGAAGGCCGTCGGCTGGTGTGGCCAGGTCGTCGACACCAATGGCGACGGACGGATCACGCGGCCGTGGAACCAGATTCGCCCAGGACAGCTCTCGGTCCTGTACGCCGGCGATACGGCTGGTGACGCCGGCGCGACTGCAGGCCGCGGACGAGGAGCCGCGCCCGTCACGTTCGACGCCAAGCTCGATAGCCAGGTCAGCTTCAATCTCTACGGCGTCATGCCCAGCCCCGCGGACACCTCGGTGTGGGGCGCGGCAGAAACATTCCCCGGTTACATCGTGCGCGTCGATCGCGGAAACAACCCGCCGGAGTCTTGCGTCACCGAGGTCTACAAGGTCCCGGAGCCCGGCCTTGATCCGCGCGGCATCGACGTGGACAGCAACGGTGTCGTCTGGACCGCGCTGGCGGCGAGCAGCCACCTGGCGAGCTTCGATCGACGCAAGTGCAAGTCGCTCACCGGTGTTCGCAAGGTTGACGGCTCGGACTGCCCCGAGGGCTGGACGCTCTACATGACGCCCGGACCGAAGTTCAAGAACACCGAGATCCCGGCTGACTTCCACTACTACAACTGGGTGGACCGTCAAAACGTGCTGGGCTTCGGCGCCAACACGCCGCTGGCGAACGGATCGAACTCCGACTCGATCCTGGTGCTGAATCCGCAGACCCGCCAGTGGGTCACGCTTCGCGTGCCCTACCCGCTCGGCTTCTACTCGCGCGGCATGGACGCCCGCATCGACGATGCGAAGGCCGGGTGGAAGGGGCGCGGACTGTGGGCCAACTACGGCACACACTTCGTGTGGCACATCGAAGGCGGCAAGGGCACCAAGGGAAAAATGGTGCACTTCCAGCTGCGCGACAACCCGCTGCAACGCTAGTCTGTAGTTGGTAGTCGGTAGTAATTGGTAGAGGCCGACCATCAGGTCGGCCTTCCTTTACCAGCTTTTTACATACGGTTCTGCCAGGCGCCCGCTATCCTTTTAAGGCCAGCGAGCGCCTGATTTTTTAAGGGCAGGAGATTTCATGCGGTCTTTACGGATCCTGGTCATTGGAATTCTGGGTGTCGCCAGCTTCACGGCGATGACGTCCGCGCAGCAGCGCGGTATCGAGATCCGCGACGCGGCCGGCCCTCTCGAGCAGCAGGCGAAGCCGTTGACGCCCAA
Organism: Vicinamibacterales bacterium; assembly: GCA_035537775.1. Lineage (GTDB taxonomy): Bacteria > Acidobacteriota > Vicinamibacteria > Vicinamibacterales > UBA2999 > Gp6-AA40. Next base: position 27,624 of record DATLLQ010000042.1, read on the forward strand.
CACTCCGCTGCCTCGCTTCAAGTCGGCAACTCAGCCGGCGGAATACCCGTGGGAGCTGCGGCGCATCGGTGCGCGTGCGGCCCTGGTCGTTCAGGTGACCGTCGACAAGTCCGGCCGTGTGGTGGAGGCCAGGCGCACACAGGGTGTGTTGATCCAGACGGCCATCGGGTCTCCAAGCGACGCGGCGGCGCGCACGGTCGCTGCTGACGCGGTCATGGAATCGACCTCTCTCGCGCTCAGGAACCTCCGGTTTGACGAGCCAGCAGCTGGCCCGTCAACCTTCCCCGTGTCGTTCGGCTTCGCGGGCGGCCAGACCCGATACGCGCTGACCGATCGCGCCGAAGTACTGCCGGCGGAAGCCGCGCCGGGCCCCTGGGCGGCCTCACAGGGCGCTCTCCCCACCGGGCAGATCAATCCGCCGAAGCGAACGAAGTACGTGAAGCCTGTCTATCCGAAGACCGCGCTCGACAAGCGTGTTCAGGGAACGGTGCAGCTGGAGATCGTCATCGGCCCAGACGGCCGCGTCGCCGACGCACGCGTGCTGCAGTCGGTGCCGCTGCTCGATCAGGCGGCCATCGAAGCCACGATGCAGGCGCGATACGAGCCGTCCATGGTGTATGGCAATCCTGTCTCGGTGCTTCACGTCGTGAGCCACACGTTCTCGTTCAAGACGAAAGCTGAGTAGTTGAATAGTTAGCGAGTTGGTAGTTGCGAAGGGCGCCTTACGGCGCCCTTCGCGTTTCTATCCAACACCCGGGTAGCGGCCCGCATAGATCAAGATGAACGCGACGGTGTTGGAAACGCCGTGCGCGATGATCGGCACGGCGAGCGTGCGGCCGCTGGCAAGAAACAGCACGCCGAGCAGCAGTCCGGATAGTCCCTCCTGCAGCGCACCAGCCAAATCCTGACCGGCATAATGCGCCCACCCGAACATCACGGTGGCGACCGCAAGCGCGACCAGCCACCCGCCCGCGCCACCGGCCAACTGCGCGATGCGGTGCATCAGATAGCCACGGTAGAACATCTCTTCGCCGAATGCCGCGAGAACCCAGCTCACGGCAATGAGCAGCAGCGTCAGGCCCAGGTTGCCGACGAGCGGGCGGAACTCCTCCAGACCGGGGTAGGTTCCGGTCAGACGGGCAATCAGCGGCTCGGTCACCGCGAGCGCCAGCAGTTCCATGGCGATGCCGGCTGCGGTGCCGAGGGCGATGGCGTGCCACCAGCGAGCCGGGCACACGAGTCCGGCGTTACTCCATCGAAGTCCACGCAGCCGGAGTGAGATCCACGCTATCGCCAGAAGAACCGGAGTCTTCGACACTGGAATAAACCCGGCATCGTCAGCGAGGAACACGCCGATCAGAATCAGGAATTCAAGGGACGCCAGCGCCACGTGCACACTCCGTTTGAGCATGAACACGGCTTCGGGGCGGAAGTTTCAGAGGCCGGCCCTGGCCGGTATGCCGATCGGCGTCTGGCGTCACGACTGCAGGCCACGACATGCTCGCCAGAAATCGAATGGCGATGCGGACATGCGCCAGCTGGGCGCGTAGGCAGACCGATCTCCAGCCGTCGGAAATCGACCGAACCGCTTTGTGGTATCAGGTGTCTACAAATCCAGATGCGAAGTGTGACCGTCGCGAGTTGCCTGTTACTGGCCGCGGGCTGCAGCCAGCCGTCGCCGCCGATTCCACCAGACCTCCGGAATCGCCCTGTCGAAGAAGCGCGTCACATACCCTCTGATCGCACGCACCTAATCGACAAACTCGAGCGTCAGTACGAACGGTGGCTCGACGTGCGACCTTCGAGCTATCAGCTGAAAGTCTCGCGCGTCTGCTTCTGCGACCCCGGTGTTCCGTGGACATCGAGAGTCGAAGGGCTCGTCGTCCGACACAGTTCCGGCGGTCATCGGCACGACGGCGGCAGCCTGAACCCTGCGCTGCGAACTGTGACGCAACTGTTCGCCGAAGCGGAACGCGCCGCGCGAAGCGACGCCGACAAGGTCGAGATTTCCTTCGACGCGCGCTTCGGGTACCCCACGCGGATCCTCATCGACCCCTGGATCGGGAGCGCGGACGATGAGCTCGAATACGTCGCGGAGCTGGAAGTTCTGCCTTGAGAAACCCTCGACCCCCACCCATTGCACCGCCAGGATCCACATTGCACTGACCGCGGGCTCTATTGCACCGACCAGCGTCGGGGCCCTTGCACCGACGCCTATTCTTCTTCAATCCCCTTGCTGATCCGGAAGACATGCCCGTCGGGATGGCGGACGTGCATCTCGCGCACGTTCCACGGCATGTCGGTCGGCGGCCACGTGACCTCGAGCCCCTGCTCGACGCACCGCAGGTAGATCGCATCCACGTCGTCCACCCAGATCGACATCCAGACGCCCTTCTCGGCAGCGTCGTTGCCGTCGGGCCCGAACGTCTGCGTCACCGTGCTTCGCCCGCGGCCGCCCTGGGCGCCCTGGCACAGGAAAATCTCGAGCGGGCCGGCGCAGACTCCGCCGAAGCTCTCTGGCTCGCCCCACGCCCACGCCTTCTCCCAACCGAGCTTCTCGAACCAGGCGAAGCTCTCCTGGATGTTCGAGACGTTGAGAATCGGCGTCAGGCGCCTGGGGTGCATGGCTACTGCTTGCGGACGAACTTCATCAACTGTCCGTTCACGGAATCGGCGACATAGAGATCGTTGCGCGGGCTGATGGCGATGAAATGCGCCTCGCCGAATTCACCCGGCGCGTTGCCAGGCTTCCCCATCGCCGCCAGCACCTTGCCGCTCGTGTCGAGGCGGACGATCTGTCCCGTGAAGCCGTTCACCATGAACGCCTCGTTGCGGCCGAAGACGACGCTGCAGGGCAGCCCCTTGTACTTCTGCTCGCGGACGAACGCGCCATCGGTGGTGAAGACCTGGATGCGCGAGTTCTCGCGGTCCATGACCCACAGCATCCCCTGCGGATCGATGACGATCCCGTGCGCGACCTCGAACTGGCCAGGGTCCTTGCCCTTGCCTCCCCACGACTTGATGAACGTGCCGTTCTTGTCGAACTTGAGGACGCGTGCGTCGCCGCGTGCGCCCGGCGTGTGACCCTGGGCGATGAACACGTCGCCGTTGGCGGCGATCGCGATGTCGTTCGGCTGATTCAATTTGCGAGAGCCGGCGGCCTCGTTCCACTCGCCCGCCTCACCCTTGGTGCCGATTGTCAGCAGCACCTGCCCGGCCGGGTTCAGCTTCACCACCGTGTGCGCGCCGACGTCGGTCGCCCAGAGATTGCCGTCGCGGTCGATCTTCAGGCCGTGCGAGCGCGTGAACATGCCGTCGCCGAAGGAGCGGACGAACGCGCCCTTCTCGTCGAACTCGAAGAACGCCTGAGCGCCGCGCGTCAGAACGTAGATGTGCCCGCGGGCATCGAACGCCACTGCGGCCGCGGCACCCATCTTCGACCCCTCAGGCAGCTTGATGGACTCCGGTGCGAAGACGTAATCGAGCTCAGCGGCGGCTTCCGGCACCAGCAGAGCCGGATCCGAAGGCCGCTGTGCCAGCAAAGGAACGACAAACATCAGACAGCCGAGGACGCAGGCAATTCGTCTCATACAAGGCTCCAGAGGCACCGGACTATACCCGATTCGTGGGAACATTCACCCGGGACCGGTGTCCTAGGGACGAAGGAGGCGGAATGTCTTCACTGCGCACGCTACTCTACGGTCTTCTCGGGGTGGTCACCGTCACGTCGGTTCTGGCGGCGCAGCAGCCGCTCGACACCATCGGGCCAATCGAAAAGCAGTCGAACCCGATTACTCCGGAGAACCCGATTCCGCGCCGAAGCTATTCGATTGCGCCGGTGTACCCGGCGGATGCCCGGGGCATCGACGGCACCGCAACGGTCACGCTCGTTGCCACGCTCGACGCCACCGGACGGGTCGTGGAGATCCGCAAAGCGCGTGACCCGCTCGTCATGTCGCCGGCAGTACCGGCCCCGACGCCGACCGCGCTGCGGGTCGCCGCGGAAGGGTTCGTGCGCGAGGCGGCAGGAGCGCTGAGCCGCTGGCAGTACGATCCGCCTGCCCGCGCCCCGATCAGCTTCTCGGTGTCGTTCCTGTTCAAGCCGGGCCTCGAAACAGTCTCGACACAAACGACGACCACCGGGGGGAATCTCAGTAGTGGCATCGGCGGCCTCCCCGCCCCTCCCGCAGCGCCTGGCGGGCCGAACCAGCCGATACGCGTGGGTGGCCAGATCAAGGCGCCATCGCTCGTGAAGAAGGTGGAACCGGTCTATCCACAAATCGCGCAGTCTGCCCGAGTGTCGGGCGTGGTGATTGGGGAAGTGACTGTCGGCGCGGACGGCAGGGTCACCGAGGTGAAGATCCTGCGATCGGTCCCGCTGCTCGATCAGGCGGCCATCGATGCAGTGCGACAGTGGGAATACACGCCGACGCTGCTCAACGGCGCGCCCACTCCGGTGATCATGACCGTGACGGTGGCATTCACGCTGCCTCCGACGGCGCAATAGCGAAGGCACGGCGCCCGATGCTCCGCGGTTGCCTGGCGGCGATCTTCGTCGCCGCCAGTCTCAGCGCGCAGGACGTGCGCGACACTGCCGGACCGCTGGAGACGCTGGCGCGTCCGGCATCTGCCGACAATCCGATTCCTCGCAAGGCCTTTTCGGTCGCTGCGATCTACCCGCCGGAAGCAAGTGGATTTGGCGCCAGCGGCCGGGTCGATTTCGTGGTGACGGTCGACGACAGCGGACGTGTCACCGAGATCCGGAAACTCAGAGATCCCATTTCGATCTCAGCGACAGGAACACCAGGCAGCCCGGCTGCGCTGTACGCCGCCAGTGATGCATTCATACGTGAGGCGGCTACCGCAGTGCGTCGCTGGACCTACGACTCACCCACTAGTGGACCAATCCGCTTCTTCGTAGAGTTTTCATTTAAGACTGGCAGCGAGGCAGTCGCGACCGAGTACGTGACCCGCCCATTGCGTGTTGGTTCTGGCGGGCTGGCTCCAAGGCGAATCAAGCACGTTGCGCCGATCTACCCTGCAGCCGCTCAGCAGGCGCGTGTGACAGGAACCGTCATCGTCGAAGCGACGGTCGGCGTCGATGGCAAGGTCGCCGATGCGAAAGTGCTGCGAGGAATCCCGCTGCTCGATCAGGCGGCGTTGGACGCCGTGCGCCAGTGGGAATACACGCGAACACTGTTTGCCGGTGAGCACATCCAGATGATCATCGCGGTGACGGTGACTTTCCCCTGACCCTGACCCCTGACTGCTGATTCCTGGTCCAGCCCTTAGGCCCTGGGCCTTCTTCCTTAGGCCTAGGTGATGAGCGGCTCTATCGCCTTCCGCACCCGCATCGCCACCTGATACGGGTCCGTCGCCTGCACGTCCGGGTTGAACGTCTCGAACGAGACGGCGCCGGTGTACTTCTTCGCCTTCAGCACCTCGATAATGCGGCGCAGCGGGGCAATGCCCTCGCCGGGGAACACCCGATGCGGCTGCCCCTGCAGCTCTCGATACGGGGTGGCGGGCACGTCCTCGAAATGCAGGTGGTGCAGCTCGCCGTCGCGGAGCAGCTCGAGGTCCTCGAACTTACTGATGCCGCCCCAGAAGTGATAGGTGTCCATCATCACGCGGTAGTTGGGATGCTTGGTCTCACGAACAAGCGAGAGGGCCGTGGGCAACGACCCCGCGAATCTTGACGTGCGTGCGAACTCCAACATCAGCGTGACGCCGAACGGCCTGGCGATCTCCGCTGCTTCGCGCATATGGTCGATGCCGCGCTTGAAGTCGTCTTCAGTGTACGTGCCGGTGCCGGCTGACGGCGTCACCAGGCGATCGCCGCCGATTGCCTGAATCAGTTCGACCTTCCATTTCAGCTCCTCGATGCTCTTCAGGCGCTGTTCGCCCGGCTCCATCAGGAAAAGCTGATTGCTGGTGGACGCGGGGCGCAATCCCAGATCGTCCAGTAATCGCTTCGCCGCCGCAGGACCACCCTGCTTCTGCGCGAACTCCTGCACTTTGAGAAGGTTCGGCTCGACGAGTCGAACGCCCGCCTTGGCGTAGCCCTCCATCGCCGCGCGGAAGTCAAATCGCTCGGAGCTCGCCTCGTGCATGCACACCTGGAGCCCCGCCGGCGTAACAGGTGCCTGACCGCGCTGGAACGCAGCGTCCGGCTTCAGCCGGACCTGAGATATGAGCGGAACGGCGGCAAGGGCCAGAAAGTCACGGCGATTCAGTTCTGACATGGCTGCTATTGAATCCTCGTAGAACACGAAGAGCCGGCTAGGTGACAGCCGGCTCTCAGCAAACAGGTCCGCCTGAAGGCGGACACTACATCTGTCTTACTTCTTCAGCGGCTCCGAGTTGACGTCGCGAACCTTGAGGCTCCGATCGGGCGCGCCGTACACCTCCATGCGCGACGGCCGCGGCGGAATCGGCAGGCCCTTCGCGCGCGCCTCAGCTTCTTCCTGGTCGTAGATGCGCTCGCTGCGCAGTCCGTGCTCGACGGCAGTGTTGCCCTCGTGGCAGCTGTACTCGTAGACCTCGGGATAGTCGGGCTGTGTCGAGAGCATATAGCGCATCGTGAACGGCGCCGTCACCATCTCTGGATCCTCGACGCGCAGCCTGTACTCGATCATCTGCGGATCGACGCGCGTGAACCACTCGGTCAGCTTCATCGTCGGGCTGGCCGGCACGCCGCCGACAGCGGGGCTGCGCTCGTCGAGATTCGTCGTTTCGACGACGAGCGTGTCGCCTTCCCAGCGGCCGCGGGAATCGCCAAGCCAGGTCCTGATTTTTGCTCCCACCTTCGGACGGCCATCGAGATAGATCACGCGCGAGTCGTGGATCATCTCGTAGGTCATCACGATCTCGGTCGGGCTCTGCACGAAGCGCACGCCGTTGCCGTAGAGCACTGGCGTGATGCTCGAGATGCCACGCGTGATGCAGCGGTCGTAGAGCGAGAAGTCGTCGAAGCCGTTCAGCGGACGCGTGCCGAAAGTCCCGACGCCTGCCTGTGCCTTCTGGCGCGCCTGGGCCTTGGCCGTGATGGCCGGGCGCCGGCCGTTCGCCGGCTCGATCACGATCGAGGTGTACCCGAAGGTGCGGATGCCGAACTCGTTGCGCAGGAACGATTCCTGATTCACCGCGCCGAACCGGCTGGCTTCATCGCCGCTCGCGCGCTGCAGGAACTCTTCGGGCGTGAGCGCGAGGCGATCGGCCTGATTCGCCGGACGATCCTGCGGGATGCCGCGCATGTCGTCGGTGCTGAACGTTCCCTGCAGATCGGGATGCCCCCACGGCGTACGCGGCGCCTGCCAGTTCGGATCCTTGACCTTCGCTGCCGTCGTTTCGGCAGGAATGGAACGGACGGCCGACGGGGTTCGTCCCCGGCCGCCGCCGCGGCCGCCACCGCCACCTCGGGCGCCACCGCCGCCGCCCTGTCCCTGCACGGCCGGCCCCGCTGCCGTCGCGGGATTATTCTGCGCGGCAAGTGGAATCATCGTGGCCACGAGGGCCGCACTTGCCACACACGTTGTGATGAATCGCTTCATAGATGGAGAGGATACCTCAACGAACGCCGTAGCGATCGGCCAGAACCGTGAGGTGATGCTCGGTGTGTCCGAGGATGATGTAGAGCAGTGCGCGTGCCGACATGGGCGCATCGTTCGACGTGCCCGTGTTCGTCCAATCACCTTCGGGAAGGCTGGCCGCGAGGGCGGCCGTGCCGTCGCGCACCACGGCCCATTCGGCGAGCACATCGCTGAACCGTCGCCGATCTGACTTCGCCGCCCGCGCGTAGTCGTTCTCCTCGAAGCCAGGCAAAGGCGTTCTGTCGCCGCGTCCGATCCGGAGCATCCGATACGCGAAGACCCGTTCCGCGTCGGAGAGGTGGTTGATCAATTCCTTGACGCTCCACTTTCCCTGCTCATAGCGGAACTGCGCCTGCTCGTCGGTCAGGGGCGACAAGCGCGCCATCACCCGCGCGCGCTGGGCGCTGAGTTCTTCCAACGGGTTGCTCACATTCGCCGCGCGCGCGATATACCTCGCAAACGCCGGCGCACACTCAGTCGGTCCCGGAAACTCGAACTTCATCGGCGCCCATCGTACCAGGGAAAGCTTTCCTTCGAACTGCGCAGCGTCCTCCCACCCGTGATGACAGTACGCAGCCAGAAGCGAAGCATCTCGCGCGGCGAGTAGAGATGCGCCTTGCGATGGCTGGTGAGGAGCGGATGGTCGTGCAGAATCACAATCGACTTCCGTTTGCGGCGAGCCAGGCGCTTCAACCGGCGGAACAGGTTGATCTCCTCTGCGGCGTACAGGGTTTCGGTGAATCCGCCGATCTCACGAAACGCCGCGGTTTCGCAGAAGATGAACGAACCGGCCGCCCACCGCAGCGTGCGGCTCACGCAATTCCACCAGCCGAGGCCGAGGTCGTACGCCAGGCCTTTGAGCTCGATTCGAACGGTCGAGCCGCCGGCAAGACAACGGCCTCCCTGGATCGCCGTCACGACATCCGCGAACAGCTCGCGTGTCGGATACGAGTCCGCGTCAACGAACAGCAGCCAGTCGCCCGTGGCCTGCGCGGCGCCGGCATTTCGCGCCCGGCCGATCTGATTGATCGGCTCGAACACGACGCGCGCCCCTGCTGCTGCCGCGATCTCCGCCGTGCGATCGGTCGAATTGTTGTCGCAGACGATCAGCTCGGTCTGCCAGCCCGCGTCTCCAAACGCCACTGACGCCGCCTGAATGCTTGCCAGCGAGCCCGGCAGCAGACGTTCTTCGTTGAACGCAGGAACGACGATCGAGACCTTGGAGTTCACGCTTCGGCTACGTCAACCGAATGTCGCGCCCGAGGACGATGAAGACGAGCGCGACGTCAAGAGCTGCCACATACGGCATGAAGAAGAGACCGAGCGCGGGTACCTGGCCTGAGGCGACGTAGCCGGCAAGCCAGAGGAGCATCACGACGGCAACGGTGCGCCAGCGCCTGTCCCTGACGGCCATCACCATCAGCACCCAGAAGGCGGTGTGCGCGATCCACCAGCCGATTTGCGGGGAGCCGATCATGTCTAACTGGCTTCAGCGGGTACCAATATAGTGCCGGGATCCACGCACTCGGAAAAACCGCGGATACTCAGACGGGTGGCCAAAGAACGACCAGTCATAATCGGCGTGGCCGAGCACGCCGGATGGGCACATCTTCTGTCGGTCGCTGCCGCCGATGGCCTGCCGGCTGTCGTCGATCGGCGTCGCGTCAAGCTGATCGAGGCCGGCGTGCCGACACAGCCTTATCACCACGAGACGCTGGCGCTCCCCGACGACGAGTCCGAACAGCTGCTCCGGCTGGTAAAGCGCTCGATCGCGGCGTCTACGGCGCTGGCATTCGAGCGCCTCGCGGCCGATCTGCATCCGCAGTATCGAGTCTCGGCCGTCGCACTCCGCGAACCGACGCTTCCGCATCTGCCGAAGTCAATTGCGGAGGCACACGGTTCGTACCACGTCCAGTGCCGGGCAGACGGGATGCTGTATCACTCGGCGGTCTGTGCGGCCGCCCGTCAACGCCGATGGAAGGTTGCGTTTCATCGCCGGGGAGAGGAAACCGCAGCAGCGGCGGCGGCGTTGAAGACGAGCGTCCCTGCCGTCGAGCAGTTCATCGCCGAACTCAAACGGACTCTTGGGCCTCCATGGACGGCGGACCATCGCTGTGCCTGCGCTGCAGCGATAAGCGAGATGAGTGATCTCTCACGGCTTCCCAATCGCCGCCGGCGATAACCTCAGACCCACATCCGTTTCATTCTCGAGGCGCGGCGCGCGTCGGCCAGGTGGCCGCGATGCATGTACCAGTGGTCGGACACGAACTGGAGACAAAGACGCCGGGTGCCAAACGTGGCTTCATGTCCGGCAGGGACGCCCGCAGCCACCCTGTCCAGATCCTCTTCTGTGAATGAATCGAGCAGGGTGAGCGTAGACGCGCGCACCTCGCGGCACGTCGCCAGTACCTCGTCAAACGGTGGATACGCGTTCGCGTCGCCGCTCACATCGTCTCCGTCGAACACCGGTTCCCAGAGCGCGAGCGGATTGGGCTCGCCGAGCATGAACGTGCGAATCACCAGCGCCTCGATATACGCGAGGTGGCCGAGCACCCAGAGCGTGTGGCAGCCGCCGTTCGGCGTCGGGAACACCGTGGCGTGTTCGCGCATCTCCTCGACGCGCACAAGCACACGTTCAGCGCTTTTCTTCAGGTTGTCCCGGATCAAGTCGATGGACTTCATGACGGCAGCAACGGGCAGGCGTATTCTACGCAGTCATCGAACGCCTCAAACGCCTCGCTGCCGACTGACTGCAGGCGGTGCGGTTTTGCGCCGATCTTCGCAGCCGCCAGAACTGTCCGTAGCGTAACGCCGACGGCTACCACCATGTAGAAATGAGTCAGGGTTCTCCCGCACAGCGCCTGTTTTTCGAACAAAAACCGTCCGGCGCACGTGAAGCCAACCCGGTCCTTTTTTTGCTAGCTCAGCCTCATAGAGGATTAACGAATGACACGTATGCATCTGCAACGGTTTGCGGTGATCGTGATGCTGCTGGCATCAGTCGCCTGCGGCGGCGGCGACAGCGACGACGACAACAACCCTGTTGGTCCTATTGGTACGGGTCAAGGGTCCGACCCGGCAATCACCAATAACACAGACGACTTTCAGTGGCAGCTGTCGAATGCGTCGAACTTCTCGACCAACGGCGGATACACCTGGCGGAACACCGGGACCAGAGCGAGGGTGTCGAATTCGAGCAACTTCTCGTCCGGCACCGCCACGCTGACCATCCGTGACTCCGGAGGCCGCGTCGTCTTCTCGGGCAACCTGGGCACGGGCGGCAACGTCACGACCGATTCGGGCCCGACAGGTGACTGGCGAATCGAGCTCGCTCCCTCGGGCGTATCGGGCACCCTGAGCTTCCGCGTCCAGAAAGACTGAGCCACCCGTCTCATTGAGCCGGTTTCGCCGTCTCGCCGGGGACCACAATGTCCCCGGCGGGAGGCGTTTCGCAGAACCGGTCCCGCATCCGCTCGCGAAACCGCTCGCGGTCCTTCTCTGACATTCTCTTCTCGAAGCCTCCACCCCCACCTCCGCCTCCCCAGCTGCCGAACAGGATCCGGCACAGCGCCAGGAGGCCAAAGGCCTGGAGCAGCGTCAGCTTCGGCAGGTCGAAGAGCGGTGGCAGCAGCCAGTTCCACAGCAGCATCACGAGCCCGCCGCCGACGATGACGAAGAGGGCGATGGCGAGCGGCACGAGAACCAGCGCTGCCGGGACGATGTAGTACCACTTCCAGAACCGTTTGATGCTCATGGTCGAATCCTCATGATGTCGTCAACTCTTCGTAGGTGCGGCGGAGTCGCTGGCGCAGCCGGAGCACCGCATACCGTTTGCGCGAGAGCAGCGTGTTGACGCTGACACCGCTCGCCGCAGCCATTTCCTTGAAGCTGAGTCCTTCCACTTCGTGCCCAACGAAGACGTCCCGCTGGTCCTTCGGCAGGTCGGCAATCGCGGCGGCGAGCTCGTCGAGCAGCAGCTGCCGCGCATAGGCCGCCTCCGGCCCGGCCTGAGGCGACGGCAGCAGGTCCTGGAGCCCGTCCAGGCTGCCCGGCCGCCGCTTGCGGAACAGGTCGGTGATGCGATTGCGCGCGACGCGGAACAGCCATCCGGTGATGTGGTCGATCGGCATCAGCAGGCGGTTGGCCTCGACGAGCGTCGAGAACACGTCCTGCAGGATGTCCTCGGCGTCCCCCGGATCGGGCACACGACGGCGAATGAATCGCCGGAGCCGGGGCTGCTCCCGCTCGACGACTTCCGCGATCCGCTCGTTCTGGTCGAATGTCATCCGATCGAGGCGCGCCGCGCCCGTCATATTCAGGTAGACGTAAAAGGGAGGCGGATATTGTCCGGAGCCGGCGGGATGATATCGTCGCGAACCATGCGGACATTCATCCTCGGGCTGTTCACGGCGCTGCTGTCGGCCACGGTCGCCGCGCAGTATGTGAAGTACCCCACGCCGGGGGTGCCGCGGCTGCCCAATGGATCCGTCAATGCGAACGCGCCGGCGCCAAAGACGCCAGACGGCCGGCCGGACTTCTCAGGCCTCTGGCTCGGCGCCGCCTCGATTCCCGACCCCGCCTGCATCGGCCAGCCGGGCTGCATCGGCCAGGAGCCGATCCCGATCCAGGCGCTTCACATCGGTTTCACATCGCTCGACCAGCTGGTGAAGGCGCAAGCCGGCGGACTCGACACGATGACGCTGCTGCCCTATCAGCCGTGGGCCGCGGAGGTCTCACGGCGCCGGACGGCATTCAATCGTGGCGTCGGACCGGGCGACAACGGCGCCAACATCGATCCGCACGCGCGCTGCATGCCACCGAATTACCCGCGCGCCTGGGCGCTACCGCAGCACCGCCGGATCGTCCAGACCTCCGACAGGCTGGTTGTCCTCCACGAGTTCAATGCGAGCTACCGCCAGATCTTCACCGACGGCCGGCCGCTGCCGGAGGATCCGACGCCGTCGTTCCAGGGGTATTCGTCAGGGCGCTGGCAGGGCGACACGCTGGTCGTCGAGACGATCGGACTCCGCGACGACTGGCTCGACCTCGCGGGCAGCCCGATTACCGCAGCCGCACGCGTGACCGAGCGCATCAGCCGTCCGCGTTTCGGCCGCCTCGACGTCGAAGTCACCGTCAACGACCCGAAGGCGTACACGAAGCCGTGGACCGTCCGGCTGGATCAGTCGATCGTCGTGGATACCGAGCTCATCGACGACAACTGCCTCGAAAACGAGCAGTCGGTGAAGCGGATGATCGGCAGTGGCCAGTAGTGTCCGCCTTCAGGCGGACCTTGCAAAAGTTCGATGAACAAATCCCGTCTTGAAGCCTTCAGCGATGGCGTGATCGCCATCATCATCACGATCATGGTGCTGGAGCTGCACATCCCGGAAAGCGCCGACTGGCACGCACTCCTGGAGCTCTTGCCGAACTTCAGCTCCTACATTCTGAGCTTCATCTATCTCGCCATCTACTGGAACAACCACCACTACATGATTCACGCGGCGACGCGCGTGACGGCGGGAGTGCTCTGGGCGAATCTGCACCTGCTGTTCTGGCTGTCGTTGATCCCGTTCGCCACGGGCTGGATGGGCAGGCACCATCTGGAGGCCGTTCCGTCCGCGACCTACGGCGCAGTGCTCTTTATGGCTGGATTCGCATACTGGATTCTGCAGCAGCAGGTCATGCGCGCCGCCGGCCCTCACTCGCGCATCGCGCAGGCCATCGGCCGCGACGCCAAGGGCCTGATCTCGGTCGCGCTGTACGCCGCGGCGATTGCCTTCGCGTTCGTCAATCAGTGGGTGTCGGATGCGGTCTATGCCGGCGTCGCGATGATCTGGCTCGTGCCGGATCGACGGCTCAAGCCGTCCTAGCCCACACGGCTGCGGTTCATCCGCAGGCTCAGCTCCAGCCTGATGTCATCGTCGACGCTGAGCAGGCCGAAGACGCGTGGAACCGTGATCTTGAACTTCGCGAAATTGAAGCGGGTAGTGGCCTTCGCCGTCACTGAGTCGGCGGCAAAGGTCGCGGCGACGTCCCACGCGTGTTCGGCCGTCACACCGTGGAGCGTCATGTCGCCGACGAGCTGGAGGTTCGCGGTGCCTGTTGCCGGAAGCGGCAGCGGCAGGCCCTTCTGACGGCGAGGCACGAACTCGGCTGACGGATAGCGATTCGTCTCGAGCGTGTTCTCACGAACGAAGCCGTCCCGTTTCGGCTCGTCGGTCCGGAGCGAGCGCAGATCGACGGTCAGCTTCGAGCCGGAGGCAAAACTGCCGTCAGCGTTGATGACGAGTGCGCCGCTGACCGACTCGGTGGTGCCGACGGCGTCGTTGGGAAAGTTGAGGCGCGCGAGCTGCTCGCGCACGCGGTATTCAGCCCGGGAGCCTTTGCCGACTTCGAGACGCGTTGCTGGCGACGCCTGGCTTCGAGCCGTCCCCTCGAGGGCGACGAATGCTCCTGCCACCACGACCACGGTAGATATCCAGCCACGAGCGAATAGACGCATCACCTGCTCCTCAGCCCCCGACTCCCGCGTTTCGACCAGATACGGTGATGGAGTAGTCGCCGTTTACCGAGTCCTGATGGGCTTGTCTTACTGAACGCGGACGGCTCGTGCGTCTGCGCGGACCGCCTCGGCGTATTCGGGGAGGAACCAGCCGTCGGCGATCAACTGCTTGAGCCGCTGCTCAACCCGTCCCACGTAGTCGCCGTTGCTCTTGTACATCTTGCGCATGGCGTCGTCTCCAAGCGGGACTTTGGTGCCCGCAAGCTGGCACAGACGATCCTGCTGCTGCGTCTTCCCCTTGCCAAACACGCCGTAGGTGGCCATCGGCACATCCACCCAGACGTTGCGGATGCCACCCTTCGCGTTGCCATGCTCGTCGAGGGCGAGGTGCGAGCCGTCGTTCTTCGAATCCTGATCGACCGCGATCGGCGGTGCGTGCGGCGGCGTCTTGCCATTCGCGATCCACTCGATCAGGTGATTGAGGCCGAGAGCGGTGAATGCCCCGGCCGGAAAATCGGTCACGGGCAGCGTGCACGGGTCGTTCTGGAATCCCGGGTTGTCCCGCGAATTGTTGTGCGGCATGCCGGCCACTTCGTAGAGCCGGAAGCGGTTGGCCGGGTCATCGCTGTCGGGCCGGCGGTACGCAATCCCCTGCTCCGCCCACGTCACGACCTCGGTCTGCGTCGGCATCTGGATCATCGGCACGTCGACGATCGGCAGCGGCGTGTTGCCGTTGGTGCTGGTCAGCAGGAATCCGTCGAAGATCGGCTTGCCGTCCGGCATACGGAGGTTCGCGTGCGCGGTCAGATAGTTGCGCACCGTCCCGCTCGAGGCCGACGTCCCCATCAGCGTGGCGCGCCGTACATCGTAGGCCGCGAACGGGCCGGTCTTGCTCTTGATCAGCCGGCCGACCTGCGCGATGACCTCGTTGGTCTGGCCCATTCCAATGTTGAGCGACGCATAGCGCTCGGCGTTGAACGTCTTCAGCAGGTTGATGTTCGCGCCGCTGTGCACGATCTCCACGAACATGTGGTTGCGCGTGAGGATCGACTGACGCGACCACTCGAAGATCAACGACCGTCCCCCGGCGTGCAGCGCCTCCGAGACGACCGTTCCGCTGAACGCGGCCGCATTACGCGGCCGGCGGACGATGATCCGCGTCATATATGGTGCGTCCGCGATCGTGCCTGAGACGTAGTACTCCTCCGTCACGTACGGGAAGTCCTCGACCTTCACCGCGGCAGGCGTGATGCTGACCGCCGGGTCCGGGTACATGCGGCCAGGCCCCGTAATCGGTCCGGAGACGGTGGGTACGGGAGGGGTCGCCGCGGATGCGTCCACCGCGGCCGCCAACGCAAGAACCAGAATCAGGGTGCGCATGGTCATAAGCCTATCTGGACGTGCTCGAACGACACGAAGCATACAGGAGGAGCTGATGAACCGGTATCTGCACGCAGTGCTGACGATTATCGCGATCGAACTTGGCTGGATCGCCATGAATCATTCTGGAGTGCCGGTGTCGGCACAGCAAAAGGCAATGCCGGTCATTGTCACCGGGGTGGAACTTCCACGCGACTATGCGTTGCCAGTCGCGCTCCGGAACGTCGACCTGCGCGATCGCGACGCGTTCGTGCCGGTGGCCGTACTCGGCCAGGCGGTGAGCAGCGAGGCGCGGTTCCGGCCAATCGACATTCGCGCCGCACAGCCGGTCCCGATCGAGGCGCATCGGCCGATCGAGGTCCGCATCCCGGTGACCTCGTCGCCACGGCCTGGCGAGTGAGGGACACGTTAAGCTGGGGAGGATGAACGACAGGAACGCGCGCACCGTGTATTCAAGCGGTGCAGGACGAATCTGCCCGACCTGCGGGTGGCCAGCCGACGATTGCAAGTGCAGCAGCCAGTTTGCGCGCGAGGAACCGGTTCCCGCAAAGCTGACGGCCAAACTGCGGATGGAAAAATCCGGCCGCGGCGGCAAGACGGTGACCGTCGTCTACGGGCTGCCGCGCAATGCGGCCTTCCTCAAGGATCTCGCGCAGGAGCTCAAGCGCGTGTGCGGCACCGGCGGGTCAGCCGCCGAGGACAGCGTCGAGCTGCAGGGCGACCTGCGCGATCGCGTGCGCGATCACCTGAAGAAGAAGGGCTACCTGGTGAAAGGGTAATTGGTAGTTGGGAGTGATCAATCTCTCAAACCAAACGTCACGAGTGAGTTGCCGGAGATCGTCGTCACGTACTGCTGCTTGTCCACCATGTAGGTGATCGGCCCGTTGGCGATCTGGCCGCCAAGGCTCGCCTTCCACAGCACCGCGCCGGTGACGGCATCGAGCGCGTAGAAATATCCTTCGCGCCCTCCGGTAAACAGCACGTCGCCAGCGGTCGTCAGGATGCCGCTGTCGCTCATGTCGAACTGCTCGAACTTCCACATGTGCGCGCCGGTCCTGGGATCGATGGCGATGACCGACGAATGGCCCGCGGCGTCGGTCCAGTTGTTGATGGGCGTCGTGCGGCCGATGCGCACACCAGGCGCGCCGGGCACCGGCAGAAGCTGACGTCCACCGCCGCCGCCGAACACGCGGCCCGGCACGTACTCGACCTGCTCCTTGCGATAGATCGTCGCGTAGCCTTCCCACGCCGTCACGTAGAACAGCCCCGTCCGCGGGCTGAACGACGGCGAGTACCAATTGGTGCCGCCCTGGTTGCCTGGCCATGTCGGCTCGCCCACGGGTTGCGGCGTCTGAATGGGACGGCCGCCGGACTCGAACAGGCTCATCCAGTTGACCTTCACGAACGGCGTCGCCGCCAGGAACTTTCCATTTGTTCGATCGAGGACGTAGAAGTTCCCGTTGCGATTGGCCCACAACATCGTCTTCGTCGGCGCACCCCGCCAGTTGATGTCGGCGAGCACGGCAATCTGCACCGAGTCGTAGTCGTAACCGTCGTTCGGCGTGAACTGGTAGTGCCAGCGCAGCTTGCCCGTGTCGGCGTCAACGGCAATCACCGACTCGGTGTAGAGGTTGTCTCCGGGACGCTGATCGGGATTCCAGTCGGGCCCGGGATTGCCGACACCCCAGTAGGTGAGGTTCAGGTCCGGATCGTATGACGGTGTCAGCCAGATCGATCCGCCGCCGTTCTTCCACCCATCGTTCTTCCAGGTCTCGCTCCCCGGCTCGCCCGGCGCGGGGATCGTGTGGAAGCGCCAGACCTCTTTGCCGGTGGCCGCGTCGTAGGCCGCCACGAAGCCCCGGATCCCGTACTCACCTCCGCCGCTGCCGACGAGCACCTTGTCCTTCACCACGAGCGGCGCCATGGTGATCGAGTAGCCGAGCTTCGGATCGCCAACCGGCACGTTCCAGATCGCCTTACCCGTCTTCGCATCGATCGCGATGAGCCGGGCGTCGAGCGTGCCGAGGTACAGCGTGTCGCCGAGAATCGCGACGCCTCGATTGTTCGACCCGCAGCAGACACGCGCGTCGGGCGACGGCGTGTGCCGGAAGAGCCAGAAGACGCGGCCCGTCTTCGCGTCGAGCGCGAGTACGTCGTTCGGACGCTGCGTCACGTACATGACGCCGTCGACGACAAGCGGCGTGGACTGCCAGGCGCCGAACACCTGGTTGGGCAGAATCCACTTCAGCTCGAGGTTCTTCGCGTTCGATCGCTGAATCTGGTTGAGTGCGCTGTGCCGCTGCGAGAAGTAGCCGCCGGAGTAGGTCAGCCAGTTCTGCGGCTCGGCCGCGGCACGCACGAGCCGATCGGGCGTCACCTGCCCGTTGACGAGTGAGCCGAACACGACGACGAAGGAGGCAAAGGCGATCAGGTGTCGCACGTTACTGTCCTCTCAGCGTAATCAGGTAGGCGATCACGTTGGCGATCTCATCGTCCGTCAACTTCCCGCTGTAGGACGGCATCGGCGATTTTGTTTCGACGACATACGCCTTCATGTCGCTCTTGGCGAGCGAGTGCAGCCGTTCCTTGTCGTCGATCAACTGCACGGTGTAGGTGTCTTCGTTGAGACGCCGGCCGGCGATGGTCCGGCCATCCTTCATGGTGATCAGCACAGGCCTGTTGATCGGCATCATGCCGGACGTCGGGTCCGTGATCGAGCGGTACAGGCCGTCGGCCGTGCGTGCCGCTCCAACGTCGGACAGATCTGGCGCGACCCGCGAGCCCTTGCCGCTGATGCGATGGCATGTCAGGCACGCGCCCGTACCCTCGACGATGGCTTTGCCTGGCACCGGGTTGCCGATCTTGACCGGTCGCGCACTGGGATCGAATCCCGCGCGGATGAAGGCAATTACGTTGGCCACCTCTGCCGCCTGCAGCGGCGTCGGTGGCATGCCAGTGCCGGGCACGCCGTTCGTGATCGCCCGGGCCAGCTCCTCGTTAGACGAGACGCGTCGGAATTGCTGACGGCGGAGGTCGATCCCCGAAATCGTGTCGCCATTCGTACCGTGACATCCAGCGCACTGAGCGAAGTACACTCGTGCGCCGGCTTCTGGCGAGCCCTCGCCGTGGTCCTGAGCGGCCGGCGGCGCAACGTGGAACGCCGCCATCAGGCAGACCGCCACCGCCAGCACGGGGAATCGTGACCTCATGCGGCGAAGTTGTACCACAAGGGAACCAAAACGGCTGGATCAGAGTCGAAAGGGGACGTGATGAAACTCACCGGACTGATCGCCGCCCTGCTCGTTGCCTCGGTGAACGTTGCGACCGCACAGACAGCCGATGAGATTGTGGAAAAGCACCTGGCGGCAATGGGCGGCCGCGACGCGCTCGGCCGGATCCGCACGCGCGTCTCGACCGGCACTGTGACGTTGACGACAGCTGTCGGACCGGTCTCTGGTACGGTCGAGGCTTTCGCCAAGGCGCCGAACAAGAGCCGCACGCTCATCACGCTCGATCTCACCTCGCTCGGCGCCGGAAAGATCATCAGCGACCAGCGCTTCGACGGGACGACCGGCTACGTCATCGACACGATGAACGGCAACCGGGACATTACCGGCTCGCAGCTGGACGTGCTCAAGAACAACGGATTCCCGACCGTCTGGCTCGACTACAAGGCACGAGGCATCACCATCGCTCTCACCGGCAAGGACTCGGTGGCAGGCCGGCCCGCGTACATGCTGGAGCTGACGCCGCAGACCGGCCCGCACGTCCGCGCATGGGTGGACGCCGAGACGTTCATGCTGGTCAAGACGTCCACGACGATCGATGCCCCGCCAGCCGGACCCCTCGAACAGGTGACAGAGTACGGCGACTTCCGCACGGTGGACGGCGTGAAGGTTCCCTTCTCCGTGAAATCCATCAACAGCCTGCAGACGGTCTCCGCCGTCGTCACCGACGTGAAGCACAACGTCGATATCGACGAGACGTCCTTCGCCAGGCCCTAGCGGCGAGCTGCTCCTCGCGAGCCAGGAACACGCGGTGCTATAGTTCCCGCCAGGTCGAGGAGAAAGCAATGAGACAGGCGGTTCGAACCCTGGTGCTCACCACGGCACTGCTCGCGGCCGGCACGGTGGCGTTCACCCATCATTCCGTCTCCGGCCAGTTCGACACTACGAAGAAGGTGACGATCACCGGCGTCATCAGCCGGATCGACTGGGTCAATCCACACATCTACGTCATCGTGGACGGCAAGGACGAATCCGGCGCCTCGGGCCAATGGGCGCTCGAAACGGTGCCGACGGCGATGGCGCGCAAGGCCAAGCTGACGAAAGAGCTGCTGGCAGGCAAGCAGGGTGAGACCGTCACGGTCACCGGTCACCCGGCGCGTGATGCCAGGAAGTCCGCCTGGGTCCTCCGCATCACCTATGCGGACGGCCGGTTCGTCCAACTGTCCGCAGACAGAAACTAGCGGTCGATGGAGGTCCACGTGAGCAGATACCTACTCGCGGCGGCGCTGGCCGTTGCGCTTGCGGGGTCGTTGACCACGATGCAGGCGCAGAACGCGTCTTCGGCGGCGAAGGGAGCACCACGCCTCGATGGCCGTCCAGATCTCAACGGCACGTGGGACACCGGTTACAACGACATCGCCATCGGATTCGTCCAGCCGCAGCAGCTTGGGGGAGGCTCGCTCTGCGTCTCCGGCTGTCCGCCGGCAGGCGGCGCGGCGAGAGGTGCGGGAGCGGGAGCGGGCCGCGCTGGCGGAGCGCCGGCAGCCACGCCGGCCCGCCCACGGTACAAGCCCGAGTTCCAGGCGAAGGTGAAGACGCTCGACGCGAACCAGGTGAAGGAGGACTCGATCCTCCGCTGCCAGCCTCCAGGGGTGCCGCGCATCGGGCCGCCCGGAAAGATCGTCCAGACACGACGCGAGATCCTGTTCCTTTACGACGACGTGAACGGCGCGTTCTTTCGCATCATCCCGATTGACGGCCGCGCGCATCGCAAGGACCTGCCGCCGAGCTATTTTGGTGATTCAATCGGCCGCTGGGACGGTGACACGCTCGTCGTCGAAACCGTCAACTTCAATGAAGACACGTGGCTCACTGATGACGGCGCCTTCCACACGAAGGATCTGAAGGTGATCGAGCGGCTGCGCCGCGTGGGCGACACGATTGAGTGGACGGCGACGGCGCACGATCCAGCCGTGCTCGCGGAGCCGTGGGCGGTGCCGGCGCGAACGATGAAGCTGACCGATCAGGAACTTGAGGAATCGGCGCGCTGCGAGGATCGCAGCCTGGCGCACATGCAGGATCTATCGAGCCACGATAACCCGAGATAGTCGTTCGATCATTTCCCGGCGACCCGCGTGCTCTGGCTTCCGACGCAGAGCCATTTGCCGTCGCGGTTCACGAAGACGTCCATGTAGCGGGTAACGATCTCAACGGGCTTCCCCTGCACGGGACCAACCATCCGCTGCGTGAACCAGACAATGGCGGTCTGGCCGAAGACCTTCACGGTGAACTCCCCGATCGTCCAGGAGTCGACCTGCGCATTGAATTCCTTGACCAGCTGCAGCTCGCGCGCGCGGTCACCACGGCTGCCATTGTCGTAGGTAGAGACGAATTCGGGCGCGAGCACGCTGTCCACGAAGGCGACGTCGTTGCGCTGGAGCGCTTCATTCCAGTCGTGCTCGAGCTGTTCGAGAATTTCCTGCGTTGACTGGACACGTCGCTGCGCCGGCAAGCTCACGACGGCGCAGACGACGAGGAGGGTACACACTCCCAACCTCCAACGCCCAACTCCCAAAACACGGAGTGCCCTGAGCGTTCCATTGGGAGTTGGAAGTCGGGAGTTGAGAATTGATCTGCAGCTCATAACGCTCACCAATCTGTGGACTTGTAGTCCTTGAGAAACTGTCCCCACACGTGCGTACCGGTGTTGAACCCGCTGATGATCGGGTCCACGATCCGCGCCGCGCCGTCCACGATGTCGAGCGGCGGATGGAAGCGCTGCTCTGCCGTCTTTCGTACGGCGATCTCGACGGGATCTTCGTCGGTCACCCAGCCCGTGTCCACACTGTTCATGTGGATGCCGCCCTGGTGGTAATCCGCCGCCGCCGTGCGCGTCATCATGTTCAGCGCGGCCTTCGCCATGTTCGTGTGCGGATGCCGGGTCGTCTTGAAGTTGCGGTAGAACTGCCCCTCCACGGCCGAGACGTTGACGATGTGCTTGTCGCGCTCGGGGGTCTTCAGCATCAGCGGCTTGAGGCGGGCGTTGATAACGAAGGGCGCGATGGCGTTCACCAGGTGCACCTCGAGAAGCTCCACTGACGGCACCTCGGCGAGCAGCAGGCGCCACGAGTTGCGCTCCCGCAGGTCGATCTGCTGCAGATCCTGATCGAGCCTGCCCTCCGGGAAGAGATCCTTCTGCGCGAGCAGCTCCTCCGGCAGCAGCGGAATCTGCGAGAGCTGCGCCGCGTGCGTCAATCCCGCAACGTTCGGCGCTTCATGAAGAGACGCCCTGCGGTCCCGCAGCCGGCTGTCGCCGGGCGCCTCCTCGTAGGGCGCCCCTTCATGGGGTGCCTCGGGAAGGAGTGAGTACCCGCGCAGGCCTTCGTAGGCGCCGACCAGCTTTCGCACATGATCGGGCATCGACCGCAGCGCCGCCGTCTCCCCGTCCATCATGTGCCGATAGAAGTCCGGCGGCCGTCGCACGGTCTGGCACGCGTTGTTCACGATGAAGTCGAGACGCGTGCGTGTGGACAGCAGCTCGCGGCAGAACGCCTCGACGCTCGGCGTGTGCCGCAGATCGAGCCCGAAGATCTCGAGCCGGTCCGCCCACGCCTCGAAGTCGGCCTCGCGCGCGTAGCGCTGCGCGGAGTCGCGCGGAAAGCGCGTCGTGACGATGACGTGCGCGCCGGCGCGGAGCAGCTTGAGCACCGCCTGGTAGCCGATCTTGACGCGTCCGCCGGTGACCAGGGCGACACGGCCGCGCAGGTCCGCCAGCTCGGTGCGCTTGTTGAAGTTGAACGCCGCGCAGTCGGGACAAAGCTGATCGTAGAAGTGATGGATGACCGTGTAGTGCTGCTTGCAGACGTAGCAGTGTTGGGCTTCGGCTGCGGCGGGACCCGCCCCACCGCGATCCGAGTCCAACGGCTCGTGCACATCGCGTGGCTCGAAGGACTCCGGCGGGAAGACGTTCGGGCTGTGGTAGACCGGCCTGCGCCGCAGCTGCCGGATGCCGGTGTCGAACCGTGTCTGCTCGGTGTCCCTGACACGCGCGGCCCTGCGCTGCTTGGCAGTGATCTTCGCCATCCGCCGGCGTTCAACGCGGTCGGGATGGTAGACGAGCGCGACGGCCTGCAGCAGCCGGGCCCGCTGCTCGTCGGGAACGCCCGCGAGCACCGTGCGATCGGCGGCTATCGATTCGAGCAGCTCGGTCGCGTCCCGGAGACGCTCAATCAGCGTCCGGCGCTCGAGATCAACAGGGACAGACATTCACCTCAAGTTAAACCACGAAGTTCACGAAGATCACAAAGATTTGATCTTTCGTTCTTCGTGTTCTTCGTGCTCTTCGTGGTTAAAAGGGATTCCTGCTCGTTGTGGTTCTTGGACGAATCAGCAGGAAGAACGGTCGGGATCCTTGGCCGCCGTCTCGGGGGTGCAGGCAAGCAGCGTCAGGTTCGCGCTCACCCGCTGCAGCAGGCCGCGATCGAACAGCTGGCGCACGTCCTCGTCGGACCGGAACGCCGCCAGGATCTCGCGCCGGCCGCTCGTGAGCGCATCGTCAATGGCGAACGCCAGCACCGTTGCCATGACGCTGCCCTCTTCCGACTTCGAGTCACGGAACCGCTTCTCGAACCGGCGCAGCGCCGGGACGAGCGTCCCGTCGTCCCACTGCTCCGGCGAGGCGTCGAGGGCGAGGAAGTCGTTGAGCGCAGCACTGAATGCCGCATTCGCCGGCCGGTGCCAGAAAGTGACGTCCGGCCCGAACCGTTTCACGTACCGCGGCAGATAGATATCCGCGTGCGCCGGGACGCGCTTCACGAGCGCCGGATTGTAACGACGGACCTCGTCCTGCGAGAGTCCGGCTTCCTTCGCGACTTCGGAGAGTTTGTACGTGCGCGAGGTGCGCATCGCGTAAATCGGCATCTGCGTCGTGGACGCCATCAGCTCGGTGATCGTCGCCATATTGCCGAACACCATCTCCGAGTAGAGAAACGAGCGCGGTCCGTACGTCCGGTACAGGTCGCGGAATCCATAGAGATCGATGCGACGCAGGTCGCGCACGAGCTTCGAGCCGAGCAGGTACTGCTCGCGGGTCGTCGTTCCGCCCAGGCGTTCGCCGTTGATGAGGACGCGACCGACGTTGACGCCGCCGCTGTGATGGTCCGACAGCGCAGGGATGTACGACCCGTACTTCGTGGCGAGCACCGCGAGATAGGCCGCGCAATACGGCGCCTGCGTGGTCTGGTTGTTGGCTTCGATGACTTCCGGCGCCAGCTTGTTGAGCCGCTTCCAGTTCGTCTGCAGCCACTGGCAGAAACCGACGGCGCGTGCTTCCGATCGGCGGTCGCCGGCCAGGCCTGACTCGATGAGCGCCTGTGACAGGCCCAGCTCACCGGGCACTCCGAACCGCTCGTAGATGGCGGCCCACTCGCCAAGGAAGCGCCCGTAGCGGCGCGCGTTCGGAAGCAGGAAATCGCCGCGCGTCGGGTTGTGCAGTACCGGACCGACCACCGGCTCGAGCCACTCGGCCATCCGGGTGCGGCGATCGTCGAGCGCGGACGGCAGCGATCCCATGTCCGCCAGGGTTGCCAGGCCCGACTCCTTCCATTCGCCGTTGGCCCAGTCCCCTCGTGACGGGAACACCGCGAGCAGCCTGCCGTCGGTGCCGCTGCCGAACGCAATCGAGCCGTCGCCGATCGAGAAAATCTGCCGCCAGAACTGGTAGCCCGGGCGATGTTTGCCCATGGCCCCGAGGTCGGCGTCGAGCATGGACCGTTGCGCCTCCTGGGCGATCAGCGGCTGCACCGCGCCAGCCACCGAGACGACCAGAACCGCCGCGACGCACACCATCTCCCGGCACCGGCGACGCAGCTTGTGAGGCATTGCCAACCAGTCTACGCGAACCGATCCGCCAGGTGTATCCTTCCGCGACATGAGGCTTACGTCCATCGTATCGACCGTCCTGCTCGTCGGCAGCACGGCCCTGTTGGTTAATACGCTGCGGGCCCAGGACGGGGCTGCGACCCGCCAACGCATGATCGATCTCGGCAAACAGCACAAGACCGCCGACTCGCTGTACCTGGCCCTGAAGGAGCGGGCCCGCGGCGGCCGCCGGCTGACGCCCACAACGATGCCCGACTGGTCGGGCGTCTACACGCGCGCCCGCGGCGGCATCACCTTCGATCCCGATCAGGCACGAGGCGCCCCGCCAACGGCGAAGCTGACGCCCGAGTTCCAGGCGAAGCTGACCGAGCGCATCGAGATGGCGAACAAGGGGATTGAGTGGGACCCCATCTCCACGTGCTCACCTCCTGGCCACCCGCGCTGGCTTACAGAGCCCTTTCTCCGCGACTTCGTCGTCACACCTGATCAGACGTATCTGATCAACGAAATGGTGAACGACATCCGCCGCATCTATACCGACGGCCGCGGCCACATCGACGAGGCCGACCGCGTTCCGCTCTACAACGGCGACTCCATCGGCTTCTGGGACGGAGACAAGCTGGTCATCCACACGAACCAGCTGCGCTCCGGCATCTACCAGCGCCGCAATCCGGATTATACGGACCAGATCGAGACCGTTGAAATCTGGCAGAAGGTGCAACCCGGACTGATCGAAGTCGATGTGTGGGTTTACGATCCGCCAGCGCTCGTCGAGCCGTGGTACACGAGGCAGTCCTACGCGAAGGTCGACGATCAGGAGAAGACGCTGCGGATCCGCTACTGGCATTGCGGCGAGAACCAGAACAACGCCGTCGCCGAAACGGACACTGGCGGCACCCAGTTCAAGCAATTCACCTTTGACACTCCGGGAGCAAAGAAATGACCGCGCTTCTTCGCGAACTTCGATTCCTTCGAGCCCTTCGTGTACTGGCGCTACTCCTGATTGCCGCGAGCAGCGCCGCCGCCCACCACTCGGGAACGATGTTCGAGCAGGCGAAAACCATCACCGTCGAGGGCGTCGTCAAGGAGTTTCAGTGGACGAACCCGCACTCGTGGCTGCTCGTGGACGTGACGGACAAAAACGGCAAGGTCACGACCTGGGGCTTCGAGGCCGAGGGCCCGAGCACGCTGCAGCGCGCCGGAATCCGTCCGAGCGAGTTCAAGCCGGGAACGAAGGTCACCATGACGGGACGGCCCATGAAAGACGGGCGGCCAGCGGCGACCTGGGTGCTGGCGGTCCGCAGCGACGGGAAGAAGTTCGACCCGCGGGAAGGGTTTCAGGTCAAATAGAGTCGTTCGAATCGTTCGAGACGTTCGACTCGTTCGGCTTAGTTACCGAGCACGTTCGCGCAGACGATGTCGGCGAGCTTCTGCTGGAGCGGGTCGGACAGCCGAGTGTCGCACTGGAGGAATGACAGGATCTCCGGCGACCGGCGCATGACCTCGTCGATGCGCGGAAACTGATCCTGGTTCATCGTCGGGTCGATCCGAAGAGTCCGAACAACGCGAAGACCTGTGACCGCATCGACACCGTCGACGAATACGACATTGTCATTGCCGAGGTCCACGCGATTTCCCTGAATCATGGCGAGCCGCGACTGTCTGTCGAACTCCAGCCGGAGTTCGAGCCCTCCATAGCGCAGTGTTGAGTTGTAACGACGGCCATCGCCTCCGCCTGATGTGCCACTGCCCGAGGCACGTGTAAACCAGGCAGGTGAACCGCGCCACAGCACCAGCAGTTCCAGAACTCGAGCACCTTCGCTGGTAAATCCGGCCACATGCGTCGCCACGACCGTCGGCGAGACGGTTTGTGTACCTCCCTGAGTTCTGTTGCCCGACGACGTTGGGGGCTGGCGCAGCGGAGGGCCTTGAGCCGCGGCTGACATCTGCATTCCCACGGCACAGAGCGCGACGAAGATGGCCGTCGCCCGCCGCCGTCCCATGACTGCGTCGCTCGTCAGACGCCAGGATGGCAACGTCCCAGCTCCTTCAATTCCTGGGCGGCAGTGCGAATCAAGAGCGGGCGCGACTGTAAAGCCGTCGCAAGCGACGGTTCGGCGGCACGACGTGCACGAGCGGCCTCCTGAGGCATCTCTTCACGCTCATACCCCTCGGCCGTGCAGATCCAGCGGTGCGCGACGAGAAGCTGAAGAAACTCCCGGAAGGGTGAGGTCGGGTTCGCGGCGAGATACTGCTCCGCAAACCGGGCTTCGCGTTCGGGACAATCATGAAAGCCCTCCCACTCATAGCAAGGCTTCAAGTCGTCCACGTATCGTTGCGCAAGCGCTTCGACGCCTGACCTGCTTGCCGCGGCCACCAGCCGACGCTCATAGCCTTCCCGCGCGGTGTGCACCATCTCCATCACCCACGGCTCCTGCTTCGCCGGCCGAGGGCGGGGACGATACGATTCTGACCGTTTGAGGTGCTGCTGCAGTTGGTTACGGACTTCCGGCGAGTACGCTGACGCATCCACCTGCAAGAACGCGCCGAAGACCAACACGTCAAGCAATCGATAGGGCGACGGACTCTGCGCGTGAGCGATTGACGCCACTACCAGAGCAGCCAGCGCGATGACCGCCGGACGAGCGCTACGCGTCAGACGACGTATCGGCATCGTCTCCCAGCCGGAAGTCGCCAGACTCTGCTGACTGCAGAATCTCGCGCGCGTGCGCGGCGTCCTCCTCTGGAACAAGAATCTCGACAGCGCCCAGGCCGTCGACCGTCAAGCCGTGCGTGTTGCGCAGCGCTTCGCCGCGCTCGACGGACAAAATGCCGGCTGCTTCGAGAAACGTTCGAATCTGCTGAGCGTGAACCTGGCCGCTCGCGACGAAGACGCGTTGCATTGACGTGTCCATGGGGCAACCTCCGCGGAAGCTTCCGTCAGTACGATCTTAGCTCCGGCGGGAGGAAGTCCGCCCGAAGGCGGAACTACGAGAAGAGCTACGAGAAGAGCTGCTTCGACGCCAGCGCCGCGCCTTCGACGAGCGCCTGCAGCTTGGCCCATGCGAGCGACGGATGAACTCGGCCACCGAGGCCGCAGTCTGTGCCGGCAACGACATTCTCGCGGCCGACGAGCTGCGCGAACTGGACGATCCGGTCCGCGACGAGCTCGGGATGCTCAACCACGTTGGTCGCGTGCGAGACGACACCGGGAATCAGCATCTTGCCGTCCGGCAGCTTCACGTCGCGCCACACCTTCCACTCGTGCTCATGGCGCACGTTGCCCGCCTCGAGCGAGAAGGCGCCGGCACGAATCGTCAGCAGCAGATCGACGATGTCGCGCAACGGGACGTCGGTGAGATGGGGGCCGTGCCAGCTGCCCCAGCACATGTGGTAGCGAACGCGATCCTCGGGGATCCCATCGAGCGCGTGATTGAGCGCCTCGATGCACAGCCGCGCGTAGACGCGGTACTCCTCGATCGTCACCGACGGGTCCATCGCATCCCAGTTCTCCGCCATGCCGGGGTCGTCGATCTGGAGGATGAAGCCGGCGCCGGTGATCGCGCGGTATTCGACGCGCAGCGCGTCCGCGATGGCGAAGAGGAACTCTTCCTGGGTCTTGTAATAGCGGTTCTGATCGCGGCCGAAGGTGCCCGGCGCGGGTGAGGTCATGAACGCCTCTGAGGTCCGGCTAACGCTGGACACTACATCCGAGTTGAGGGCGGCGCTGAGGTTGTCGATGTCGGCCTGAAGCGCGTCGTGGCCGCGGTAGGTGACCGGGCCGACAATCTGCCGGCTCATCGGACGCGGGCCGCCTGCAAACATCTCGCGATCGATGTCGGCGTAGACATCCGGGAATGCCTGACGATCACGGCGCTTCAGAAAGCTTCCTGGCTTCAACGATGAGGCTGCGTTCTCTGAGGCACCCCGAAAGGGGTGCCCTACGAGTGGCGCGCCCTGTTCCTCGAATCCGGTGAACCGCTCGATGACGTAGCTGATCCACGCGCCGTAGTCGAGGCGGGTGCGCATCGCCTTGCCGTATTCGCCGTCGTTGACGACGTCGAGGCCGAGCGCGGCCTGGCGATCGACGACCTCGCGCACGGCAGTGCGCAGACGCTCGCGGTGAGCGGCGTCGGATGCCGGGGACTTGGCGATTTCAGCGTTGAGGGCGAGGAGATCGTCGGGGCGAGGCAGCGCCCCCGCATGCGTCGTGAGGATGCGGGAGGCGCTGCGCTTCAATGGTTATTTCTGGCCGGTTTGCTTGGCGTAGTCCAGATCCTTCTGTTCCTTGCAATCGTCTTTAGTGTACGGCGCGTCCGCCGGCGTCACCACTTCGGGGTTGTTCGCGTTGCTTCGCGCCGTACCTTTCAGATAGTCCGGGTCGTCGGCCTCCCATGAACGGGACAGCTGCCACGTCTTCGTATCCACCGTGAAGCGCTCGACGACGTGCAGCTTCTCGCCGTGGCGGGTGTTTCCATTCAACACACCGGGCAGGAAGCCGACCGTGTCCACGATGAGCGTGTCGCCTTCCCAGCGTCCGATCGAATGTCCGGCGCGCGTCGGCCTGATGTTCGCCGGGTGCTGCTTCATGTTCATGTAGACCATTCGCTTCAGGTTCATCTGGCCGTACTCGATCACGATGTCGTTCCGGTTCTGCGTGATCCGGTTCACCGGGCCGTCGAACGTCCAGTCGAAGATGATGCTCGTTGTCTCGCACTTGAAGCGGGGATTGTCCGCCTGCGTCATCGCATCGCCTTCCTTGATCGCCCGCTCGGTGAGCTCCGCGCCGTTGAACTGACGCGGGCCGCCAGCGCCGCGTCCGCGACCGCCGCCAGGTGCCGCACCACCCGCACGTGGAGCTGCTCCAGCAGCCGGCGCCGCGGCGCCACCGGCACGCGCCTGAGGCTGTTGCTGAGGTGTCTCTGGCGGCCGTTCACCGATCGTGCTGAGACGCACGAGACCGCCGCCAACGCCGCGCGGGTCCCGCATCACGACCTGCTCGGGAGCCCAGTCACCGGTGATGTTCGGCTCGCCGCTCGGCCGGCGGGCGGTACGGTTCAGGAGGTTCACCGCATTCGCCTGACCGCGAACTTCCTTGACGGTGCCGCCTGCCTTCACGTACTGACCATAGCGATCCATCCGCGACCCGTTGGCGAAGACGATCGTCTGCAGGTAGCACGACGCGATGTCGGCGCTGTCCGGAGAGGCGGTGATGTCCACGATCTCGCCCGCCTTGAAGAGCTCGGGCGACCATCCGGATCGCCGCAGCGTATGCGCCGAGCGCAGCTCGCAGCGGTGCTTCATCACCTTGCCGTTCTCGGTCGTCTCGAAGTACAGCCATCCGTGCGGGTTGAAGAATTCGACTTTCGTCAACTTCGCCTTCGAGAACGACACGGTCCTATTCAGCTGGAACGTGCCGGCGCCGTGATGGGCGAACGCGGGCGCCGCGATCGCGGCGGCGGTCAAAAACATCAGAATCGATCGCAGCATGTGCACTCTCCTCGTGCTCTGTACCCGTCCGGGGGTCCCCTACGATACCTTACGAACGCCGCGTCACCGGTCTTTACGGCTCGCCCACTTTTCGTTGTCGCACTGGTGTTCCAGCAAATCGGTGTCGGGCAGCAGGTTGAAGCGCACGGTCGTGGACCACGGCTTCGTGAACGTCTTCGGGTCGTCGAACGAAAACTGAATTTCCATGTGGCCGAAGTCGATTCGCCGGAGCCGCTCGGTCGTCTTCAGCGCCTCGGTGTGCGGCATCCCGGACGCGTCGAGCCACGACTTGTCGTTGAAGCCGGCTGTCTCGATCACGAAGGTTTCGCCGTCCCACCGGCCAACTGAATAGCCGAGCCAGGCCGGCTGGGGATCCACAGGCAGCGTCCGGCCGTCGGTGAACACCTGCCGCCAGTTGTTGAACTCCTCGTACAGGATAAGAGTCACCCCGGGCGTCTGGACGATCTTGAACGGGAGCGTCCGCGTCAGCATCGCATCGGGAATCCCGTGCGGCAGGCAGCGTTCCGTCGGCGCGCCAACACCGAGCGCCTTCGCCCGTTCCTCTCGCAGCGCCTTCGCCCACGGCTGGAACGGAGCGCCCCCGGGCAGATCCGCATCGAGGTTGTAGACGTACTTGGAGCGCACGCGGCCGTCGGTCTCCATCACGCGATCGCCGACGACCTCCCAGACGCCTGTCAGGTCGGGCTTTCCGTTCGCGCGCGGCGCAGGGGCGGAGAGATTGGGCCGGCCGTCTGGCAACCGGGGCGTGCCGGGCACCTTGTGATCGAGCCACTGCGCCTGCGCCACCGCACCGCAGGACAGCACCGCGACGACGAGCGCTCGCAGACAGCGCTTCACCGGCGCAGTCTACACAGAAATCGAATTCTCGGCGCCCCGGTGTGTCGCATTCGATAAGGTAGAATTCGCCAGCCAGCGGAGGAGCTCATGTCGGGGACATCACGAAAAATCGCGCGTTTCGCGCTCGCGTGCGTCGCAGTGCTGTGGATGGGGTCATCCTCGCTGGACGCCCAGTGGCCGTCCTATCCCTGGAAAAACGTGCCGCGGACCAAGGACGGCAAGATCGACATGAACGCGCCGCCGCCGCGGACCGCAGACGGCCATCCCGACCTGTCCGGATTCTGGATGCCCGGCGCAACCGTCCGGGACCAGGTGAAGTGGCTGCTCAACTTCGCGGCCGACATGCGGTCCGAGGACATCCCGCTGCAGCCATGGGCGCGTGATCTCTATAACGAGCGCATCGCCAACAACGGCAAGGACCACCCGGGCGTGCGCTGCTGGCCATCCGGCATTCCCGAGAAGCTGACGATCCCGGACGGCCTGAAGCTGGTGCACACCCGCGACGTCATGCTCTTCCTTCACGAGTCGCGCACGATCTACCGGCAGGTCTTCACCGACGGGCGCAAGCTCCCGACGCCGGATGAGGCGCAGCCGATGTGGATGGGCTATTCAATCGGCCACTGGGAGGGCGATACGTTCGTCGCGGAAACGGTCATGCAGAACGGCAAGACGTGGCTGGACATGCGCGGGCTTCCTGGAACCGAATCGCTGAAGGTGACCGAACGCTACACGCGCCCGACGATGGGCCGCATGAACATCCGCGTCACGATTGACGATCCGAAGGCCTACACCAAGCCGTGGGATCAGACGATCGTCTGGCGGCTCGAGCCCGATACGGACCTCATCGAAAGCATCTGCGAAGAAAACAACCGGGATGTTCCGCACATGGTTGGAAAGTAGGAGAGGCGCTATGCATCTGACTCGTCGCGATTTCGTCGTCTTGTCCTCACTCGGCTTCGTCGGCTCGCTGGGCGATCGCTGGGTCTTCGCGCAGGCGCCTGCCCAGGCGCCCACGGTGCCGGAGTTCAAGGACGTGCGCCGCAACGTCGGTGTCTTCACCGCGCGCGGCGGGACGATCGGGTATCTCGTCACCCCTGACGCGGTGGTTGTCGTGGACAGCCAGTTCGCCGACACGGCGCCGATGTTCCTGAAGGGACTGCAGCCGAAGACGTCACGGAAGATCGACTTCCTCATCAACTCTCATCACCACCCGGATCACACCGGTGGCAACAAGGCGATGCAGCCGAACGTCGGCAAGATCGTCGCGCACGTGAACGTGCCCGGCCTGCAGAAGAAGCAGGCGGCCCAGCAGAAGGCCGAAGAGAACCAGGCCTACGCGGATACGACGTTCGACAAGGACTGGAAGACGTCGGTGGGCAAGGAGACGGTCTCAGCCCGGCACTACGGCCCGGGGCATACCGGCGGCGACATCGCGATCTTCTTCGAGAGCGCG
The DNA here is from genome assembly GCA_035537775.1 of Vicinamibacterales bacterium. GTDB lineage: Bacteria > Acidobacteriota > Vicinamibacteria > Vicinamibacterales > UBA2999 > Gp6-AA40. The sequence continues at coordinate 60,006 of DATLLQ010000042.1, forward strand.
AACATCGTGCACATGGGCGACCTGATGTCGTATCAGCGCAACCCGCGGGCGGATCGCCCGGCCGGCGCTTCGATCGTCAACTGGGTCAAGGTCCTCGAGAACGTCGTCAAGGACCACAACAACGACACGATCTACATCTTCGGCCACTCGAAGGTGGGCGAGCGCGTGACGGGATCGGGCAAGGACCTGCTGGAGCTGCGCGACTACTTCTCGGCGATGCTCGACTTCGCGAAGAAGCAGATCGCGTCGGGCAAGTCGCAGGAGGAGATCGTCAAGGGGACGCAAGCGATTCCCGGCTTCGAGCGCTATGAGGGAACACCCACAGCGCTCGAAGCGGCGTATCTGGAGCTCACCGGCAAAGGGTAGATGAATCGATGAACGAATGAACGATGACCGGATGATTTGATGTGAGATTGATCCAATCAATCATTCGTTCATCATTCATCGATCATCGATTCAGGTTTGCCCACATCTCCTGGGCCCTCTTCGTTTCTCCGGTCGCTTCCAGCAGATAGGCCAGGCTCAGTTGCGACGCCAGATTCTTTGGCGCCGCGCTGAGCGTCTGCTCATGCGCCGCGATCAACCGCGGCGCCCGGCCGGTTTTCACCGCATACTCCGCGAACTTCTGCCCCGCATACCAATCGCGGAAGAACGACATGTCACGCGGCCCCATCGTCGTATGGCAGCCGGCGCACATCCTCGGCTGCTGGAACTGGCTGCCGAACTCGACGAACTTGCCGTACCAGTTCAGCGCCTCGGCGTCATGTCCCGCGCCCTCATGCGCTCGTGCGAGCGCACGAAACATGTGCCGCGACAGGTGATCGTCCATCGTCGGCTGACGCATCCGGGCAAGCTGCGCGAGCGCTGACTCGCCTTCTTTCCTGGCTTCGTCGGTCAGGCCTATTTCGCGCAGCAGGCTGGCCAGCTGCGCCTGCAGATAGACCGGTTCGGTGTTGACCCGCTCCCCCGTGTCGGCGTCGGTGAGCGCGGTCCTGAGCTCGGTGACGAAGTCGGTGAGGAGCAGGCGCTTGCTCAGCGTCCTCACCTGCTCGTCGGTTGTCGTGTTCAGGGCGCGGCGGACGATCGGCTCGACGTAGCGTCCTTCGCTTCGCAGCGTCACAAACGCGCGTTCCCGCACGGAGGCGACCGGCGAGGCGAGATTCCGGATTGCTTCTTCTGCGCGCGTCTCACGGGCCGTGTCGAGCAGCTCGACGCGGCCGACCATGACGCGCACGAGCTCCGCAGGCGCCGGCTCGATCCGCATCGGAATGAAGCGGTTGGTCCATGACCCCGGCAGGACGAAGAGCAGGCGGACGCCGTCGGTCTTGAAGTAGCTGCTCTTCCACGTGTTCACCATGGCGAGCGCTTCCGGCTTGTACAGTCCGCTGTCGGTGAGGCGCTTGGCGACGTGAGCCGCCACCTCGCCCACGAACTGGTCGAGCGGCAGCGACGCGTCCATCGACGGAATCGCCTCGTCCAGCGCCTGGTCAGGCCTGAGCGCGGTCCGGTACGAATAGGCGCCACGCCCGTTCTCGACACGAAGGATGAACAGGTGTTGCAGCCCCTCGCGCTCCGAGGTCGTGGCGGCGATGCGTCCGTTGGCCAGGCGCACGTCGAGCGGCAGCGGCGCTTCGCCAAGGCCGCGGTAGAAGATGAACCGTTCCACTTCGGACGAGGCGCTGGTCGCCGCCGTGTTCACGAACCCGGCCGGCCTGTCCGGATACACGTAGGCCGCATCGACATCCCGGGCAAAGTTCCACAGCGCGTCCCGGCCGGTGACTGGCGGCTCGTTGTTCTTCATGGCCGGCGGCCGGACGATGACGTCCCACGAGATGCGGCCGTCACGTGTCCTCGGCGGCGAGCCCGCCTGGACGAGCCCGGGCGACACCGTCGATGCCTGCGGGTACCACTGCGTCCAGAGGCCCGTTGGAAAATCCACCTCGACCTTCACCTTCATCACGTCCCGCGGGTAGAAGTAGATGACCGGCGTTTCGCCCTTGAGGCGCGACATCGGCAGCCGCAGCTGGTCCCGGCTGCGCGCGTGAACGAAAGACGGGAGCGCGTGCTCCTCGTGGTACATGCCGTCGAGGGAGACGCCGTCCGAGCCGTTCATGGCCAGGAACGTGCCCCACTCGTGGACGACCAGGCCGGAGGAATCACTAGGGGCGGCCCCCATCAATCCGGCGGCGGTCAGGCTTACGACACAGGCGATCAGAATGCGCAGCTTCACGGCGACCTCCCGATTTGCGTATTGGACGACGACGGGTGCGAGTTTCTTCCCCAGGTCGGTGCGAAGGGTGCGAGAGGTGTGAAAGGTGCGGGTGCGAGCAGTGCGAAACGTGCGCGAGGTGTTGAGCTAGATGGCGCGGATGATGAGCAGGGTCATGTCGTCGTGCTGGGGGGCGCCGGCGACGAACGCGTCCGCCGATGTCATCAGCTGGTCGATGAGTGTGCGTGCGGGAACGGTCCGGTTTGGCGCGACGGCCTCCATGAAACGGTCCTCGCCCCACTCTTCCATCGCGGCATTCATCGCCTCGCTGACGCCGTCGGTATAGGCCACGAGCACGTCGCCTGCCGCCAGCGTCACGCTTCCCTGGCTGTACTCGCAGCCCTCGATCAAGCCGATCACAGGGCCACCAGTGTCGAGACGGTGAACATCGAGGCCACCGCCGTTCTGGCGGAACAGCATCGGCGGATTGTGACCGCCGTTCACGTACGTGAGCACGCGGGACGTCACGTCGAGCTCGCCGTAGAAGAACGTGGCATAACGGTTCGCGGCCGAGCTCTCGTAGACCAGCACGTTCAGGTTCCGCATCACCGCGGTGAGATCCGCCTGATGATGAATGGTCTGGGCACCGCGGAGGTAGGCGCGCAGCGATGCCATCAGCAGCGCCGCGGGAATCCCCTTGCCGGAGACGTCCCCAATCGCAATCCCCAATTGCGTCTTCGACAGCGGGATGAAGTCGTAGTAATCGCCACCGACGCCGAGCGCCGCGCGGCAGGCGCCGGCGTAATCGAGCCCGGGAATCGGCGGGAACTCCTGCGGCAGCAGCCGCTGCTGGACGTCGCGCGCGATCTCGATGTCACGCGTCTGTTTCGCGCGAGCCGCGACTTCGGCGGCAACGGCGGCCGTGAGGCGGCCGTTCTCGAGCGCGAGCCCGGTCTGCGCCGCCACCGAGTCGAGCAGCCGGATATCTGTCTTTGAATAGGGCTCTTCCGACTGCTTTGGTCCCAGGCTCATGATGCCGAGGATCTTGTCGTTGAGCGACAAGGGCAGGAGCAGCTCAGACTGCAGTTCCTCCAGCGAGCGGCGCTCCTCCTCCGCTGCCGCCTGCACCCATGAGTCCGGGTCGTCGAAGAGCACGACCGCGTGCTGCTGTTTCTGAAGCCGGCTCACCGTCGCGCTGTCAGGCGGAATGGACGCGGCCGGCATCGTTCCGTAGCCGAGCGCGTACGCGGGCTGGAACGCGCCGTCGGTCTTCAGGAGGATCGCAATCCTCGGCACGTGGAGCGACTCGGCAATGCGTGTGGCGACGGTTTCAAGCAGCGGCTGCGTCTCGACGATCGTCCGCACCCTGGTCGCCAGGTCGCTCAGGATCGCGTCCGCCTCATAGGCTTCACGGAAGAAACGGCGATCCACCCAGCGGCCCAGCCGATCGGAAAATCGATTGGCCACAACCGCAACGCTCACCAGTCCGGCGACGACAAGTGCGACGGCTGGAAAACTCGCGTCTGCCCTCAGCAGCGACGTTGCGGCGATCGTCGCCGCTGCCAGAAGCGCGATCTGGATCGCGCGCACACCCCCGCGGGCGAGCAGATACTGCAGGCCCTGCCGGATGACCACCCGCACATCCATCGCCCGGTGGACGACGATGGCGTAGGCAGTCGTCAGAGGGAATGCCAGCACCATGATCGTGAACGGCAGAATGGACCAGTCCGGAGGTCTGGATTCGAGTCGAGAGTAGAGCTGAAGGATCAGTAGCGCGATGACACCCGGAGCGGCACCCACAAAGAACAGCATCAGGCGGCGGCGTGCGTCGCGGCTCGGCGCCGCAAACGCCTTCCATCCAAGCGATCCAACACACAGGACCATGGCGACCGCCCCGACAAAGCCGCCGAAGTCGCCTTCAACGCCCGTAAGGAGCGCCATCGGCCGTGATGTCAGCGTGCGCGCCAGCGCCACGTGGTACGTCCAGAGGCTGACACCGACTCCCGCGATCACGGCGACAAGCACGAGATAGCCGACGAGAATCCATTTCACCCACGGAATGCGCCGGTCGAGCGGAAGCCGCTCCGGAAACACGATGCCGAACAGCAGGAGCGCCGGCAGCATCAGCTGGCTCCGCAGCACCGTGAAACCTGCAAGGAACGGTTGCAGCCAGCCGTCGTGGCCGAACGTCCACTCGGGCCCGATCCCGCCAAGGAAACTAAGCAGCAGTACCAGGAGCAGCCAGGCCGACGGGTCGCTGATTCGCGCTGCAGCGACCCAGAAACCAAGCGCGATGCAGACAATCGGCAGGACAACGACCCGCAGGACGAGTGCGACGTACTCAGAGGTGCTCGGAGGCTGATCCGACGGGGCAAGATATGGCCGCAGCTCGATTGAAAGGTTTCGGACCGGATTGAATCCGGGGCCGGGGGACTGCACCTCGACCTGCAGACGAGCGCCCGGTCTCAGCTGACGCAGCTCGCCGTAGTACACGAAGAACCCGTCAATCGAACGGCCGTTTACCGTACGCACGGCGTCCCCGAACTTCATTCCGGCCGCTTCGGCTTCGGGCTGGAGGTCGACGGCACCCCAATTGGCGTCGCCGAGAAGGAACGGCGGCCGTGCGCGGTCGGTGCGATGCTGCACCAGGTCGAGGCTGCCGCGCAGGTTGTCTACGAAGGCAGTAACCGACAGCAGAAACAGCACCCCAAGGGCGACGTACGCCATTCGGTTCGCGCTGTTTGTTAGGCGATTCACCGGAACGAATGATAAGTCGAGTCGGCGCGGCACCTTCGTTCCTTGACCTAATCCCTGGGACCTATAAACTCAGCCGCGCGGGGAAGCGAGGGATACGTAATGTTTGCTGTGAGATTTGTTTCTGCATCACTGACCGCCGCCCTTCTGGCTGCGGCGCCGGTAATGCTGTCGGCGTCCGATGACGCCGTGCAGTCCAACGACAAGACCAAGGCCACTCAAAGCGCACCGAGCCAGTTCACCGTTCTGAAGGGGGTCAAGGCTGCCCCGATGTCGTCCACGGAACTCAAGGCCGTCAAAGGCCTCCACGTTCACTTCGTCACGATTAGCAATGGCAAGCTCCACTTGGCCGGGGACGTCAAGACGGAGAACAACTGGTCGAACGCGTGGGGCGGAAGCGATGGCAACCCGGTTGCCCCGTCGTACCACGGCCTGTGCGTCGCGCACGGGAACGGCTCGATCTTCATTCCCACAGGGCCGCCGGGAACGCCCGTCACCCTGCAGTGCCCGGCAGGCAGCTAGGCTGACCAGGCACACCCACGCGTAGGTATTCATGCGGCGGGCGATCCGCGCGCCCGTCGCATGCGCTACGTCTTTTGCGAACCATTCACCTCGTTGTCGTCGCGGCGGGCGCGATCGCCCTGGCCACGGCTGAACTGTCCGCCCAGATCGGGATCGACAGTTCCGGCTTGCGTATCGACCGATCCGCTCGTTCGCTGAAAGACTTCCGCGACCAGGGAGTCGTGAAGCAGCGCTTCGACTTCTCCTGCGGTGCGGCAGCGCTTGCCACGCTGATGCGATACGGCTTCAAGGAGGACGTGACAGAGTCGCAGATTCTCGTCGGACTGTTCGATCTGCCGACCGACGCCGAGAAAGCCGAGCGCGAGCGGACCGGATTTTCGCTGCTCGATCTGCAGCGCGTGGCGCGGGCACGCGGCTACGACGCCGAGGGCTTCCGGCTCGAACCCGACCAGTTGAGGATGCTGGGCGGTCCGGTGATTGTCTACATCGAGCCGCGCGGATACAAACACTTCGCCGTGCTGCGCGGAGTCCGCGGCGATCGCGTGTACCTGGCCGACCCTTCGCGCGGAAACATCCGGATGCCTCTGTACGCGTTTCTCGAAACCTGGCTGCAGGACGACGGCCGGGGAATCATCTTTGCCGCCGAACCGAAGACCGGAACCCTGGCGAGCGGGATGCCCCTGATGCTCGCGCCCGTCGCGGGCACGCCGCGCATCCGGCCGGAGATCATGGCGGCGAGCGAACTTCTCCGAGTCGGCAACTCGCTGCGGCCGTTACCCAATGCTGGACGTTGAACCCTGATGGCTGACCTGATTCGAACGCGCGTGTGGGCTCTCCTGATC